>CAZAJN010000022.1:0-29105 GCA_964485555.1 uncultured Bdellovibrionales bacterium | reverse complement strand
ATGACACAAGGAACAATCAAAAGATTGACTGATCGTGGATTCGGATTCATCACTCCAGATGGTGGTGACAAGGATCTTTTCTTCCATGCAAAAGAACTTCAGAACGCTGAGTTCAACGAATTGCAAGAAGGAGCACGTGTAGAATTCGAAGTTAGCGAAAGCCCGAAAGGACCTAACGCTATCAACGTTTCACGAATCTAGTCTATACTTTTTCGTATATTCAAAATTATCAAAAAACCCTTTTCGGAGGGTTTTTTGTTTAACTGATTGATATGTTATTATTTTATTAGTCGAACGTTTTTTCTCCTAAGAAATAAATTTTATATAAAACTATCCTCGATGCTCCGCATTTCATAGCTAAAATTTTCCCCTGCCTGCCGGCAGGCAGGCTCACTCAACCCCCGCCTCGACTCGCGAAGACGATCGCTCGTCGACGCGAGGCGGGCAATCAATGGAAAATTTCAGATGAAATACGGGCTTTCTCAAGCATGAATAGTTTTAATAAAATTCATTTCTTAGTCGAAAAATATAATATAAAAAACATGGATTTGAAAACACTAGGCTGGGATAGATACAGCCGATCACAAAAAAATATAGAGAATCTTTCTTCTAAAAATTTGGCTCGTGTGGCTGTGGAAAACAGGGGCAGTTATTTGCTGTATTCGGAATATGGAGAACTGGAAGGCATCATACAGGGAAAATTCATGCGTAATGCTAAGGATGAAACTGACTATCCGAAAGTTGGAGACTGGCTGGAGATTGAAAAACTGAGCGGTGAAAATAAAGCTGTCATAAAAAGCATTTTGCCTCGCAGGACCAAAATCAGTCGCAAGCGCGCCGGGGAAGATGTGGCGGAGCAGATTATTGCTACTAATGTTGACATCGCTTTTATTGTGCAAGGTTTGGACGGAGATTTTAATATTTCACGGCTCGAACGCTATATTGCCATGGCAAAAGAAGGTGGATGCCAGCCTATAATCCTACTGAACAAGTGTGATTTGAATGATGGAACACAAAAATTAGTCGAGGCTAAAAAAATTCTAGGCGACATTGAAATATTTCTGATTAGCGCCATGACGCAAGAAGGCGTGGAGGATGTCAAAAAAATCATTGCTGATGGAATAAGTGTTGTTTTTGTCGGTTCTTCAGGGGCTGGAAAATCAACTCTGGTAAATGCGATTTTAGGAAGCGAAAAACAGAAAACAGCAGAGATAAGGTCTGATGATAGCAGGGGAAGGCACACGACCACCAAAAGAGAACTTATCGTTTTGCCTCAAGGGGGAATTTTGATCGACACACCAGGGATGAGGGAACTGGGACTTTGGGTTTCAGAAGAGGCGCTTGGTGAAACATTTCAAGATATAGAAGTTTTTTCTAAACTTTGTAAATTCAGTGATTGCAATCATGTTTCAGACAAGGGATGCGCAGTGATTCAAGCTCTTCAGGATGGAAAAATTTCTCAACAACGATATGAAACGTTTTCAAAATTGCGAAACACTTTAGACCCAATGAAAGCAAAGAAAGATGCTAATGATTTGCAAGCGCAAAAAAGAGGCAGAAGGAGACTGATCAAGAGGCCGGAGTTTTCTAAAGATAAATAAGAAATCGAAGATAATTTTGTATTAAACTTCACACCATAAACAACAGCATAAACGCGTAACTCCTAATATAAATGAATAAGGCTAATCTAAATTTGCTATTGAAAAAATTATATTGCAAGAATCAGAAAGAGATTTTTGTTTTTAATCCTCCTCGTGAATTCCTTTCAGTGCTTTGGGACATAGGTCAGCAGATCAAGGTCAAGCGGAACGTAAAAAACGGAGAAAGAATAAATTTTTCACTGGTGTTTGTCCGCAATACAAAAGAGATTGAAAAACATGCGATTCTTCTTGCCAAGCATGTGTCGGATGACGCGATAGTCTGGTTTGCTTATCCGAAAAAAACTTCTAAAAATTATTCCAGCCAGCTTTCCAGAGATCATGGTTGGGAAAGCATGATTGCATTGAAATACGAAGCTGTAAGTTTGATAGCGATAGATAATGACTGGACAGCACTTCGCTTCAAAAAACTAAAAGAGCGGCAATAGGCCGCTCTTTTAGTTTGTTTGTAAGAATGGATCAGACTTGGCGTATTAATTATAGGAGTTATGCATTTGTGCTATGAACCATGCCAATTGCGTAAGCCCTGAATTAACGACCACGTTTTTGAAATTTATGAAAAAAATAATTAAAACCGAGGAAGAATGGAAAAAAATCTTAACGCCCGAGCAGTTTCATATCATGAGGGAAAAAGGGACTGAGATGGCATATTCATGCGCCTGGCACCAGGAAGATCTCGGGCATGGTGTTTTTCACTGCGCAGCTTGCGACCTGCCACTTTTTTCAAGTGGCACGAAATTTGCATCCGGAACTGGTTGGCCGAGCTATTTTGAACCGATAGACAGTGAAAATGTTGAAGAAAAAGAGGATTGGTCAGCAGGTGTTCCGCGCACAGAAGTCATTTGCGCACGATGCGGTTCACATCTCGGACATGTTTTTGAGGATGTTCCCAACACCCCCAGCGGAAAAAGATATTGCATAAACTCTGTATCGCTAAATTTTAAATCTTCATGATGATGTCTGAAGCTGATAAAACGCAATCAATCGAATCAATAGTTTTGGGAGGTGGTTGTTTTTGGTGTCTGGAGGCTGTTTATACAAGAGTAAAAGGTGTTAAGTCTGTTGTTTCAGGTTATGCAGGCGGTCAATTTTCTGATCCAACTTACAAAGAAGTTTCTTCTGGCAAAACAGGTCATGCAGAAGTTGTTGAAATAGTGTTTGATCCCACACTTATCTTATTGGAGGATATCCTGCATATTTTTTTCTCCGTTCATGATCCGACCACCCTAAATAGGCAAGGAAATGACATAGGAACTCAGTATCGCTCAATAATCTTGTTTAGCGATAAAAAGCAACATGACGTCATTGAAAAAGTTTTAAGAGAAGTCGCCGAGGAGGAATGTTGCAGTGGAGAGCTGATCGTGACCGAATTGAAGAAGCTTGAGAAATTTTATCCAGCCGAAGAATATCATCAGAGATATTTCGAAAAAAATCCCGACAATGCTTATTGTCAGTTGGCGGTAGCTCCGAAAGTCGCAAAGTTTAGGGAGAAATATTCCAGGTTTTTCCTAAAAGCATAGAATTTATGAAAAAAATATTCTTAGTTCCATTATTAATTCTGAGTATATTCGTTTTTTTTATTTTTATTGTCAATAATGATCAGGATGATTTTGTAATTAAGCCAGAAAATGCTGGGAATCAGATCGGATTGGTTGAAATTCCAGCTGTTGAAAAAAAAGATGCAGAGAAAACTGTCGATTTTTCATCTCTCACATCGCCACTTAATAAGGCTGATGAAAGAGTCACTAAGAAAAAATTTGGAACATATGTCACACCGAAAAATTCTCCAGTGCAACCAGAAAAATTTCAAGGATTTCATGCTGGCGTTGATTTTGAAATTTTTCCTGGCGAGGAAGACATTGATGTTTTCGTTTCCGCCATCTGTTCGGGCAGGCTGTTGGCAAAGAGGACAGCGAGCGGATATGGCGGAGTGGCTGTCCAGTCCTGCGACCTTGGCGGTAAGCCAGTGACGGTCGTGTACGGCCATTTGGAATTGGAAAGTATCAGGCATGAGGTTTCAAATGTTTTGAATGCCGGAGATAAGCTCGGCTTTTTAGGAAAAGGCTATAGCAGTCAGACTGACGGGGAAAGAAAGCATCTTCATTTGGGGATACATCGAGGAAAAACTATCAACATTTTGGGATATGTAAATAGCAGGGAATTGCTTTCGGATTGGATCGACCCGTGTCTGTATTTTTGCAAAAAATAATTTTTTTTGATTTCTTTTTCCCTTTACTAAGGATAAATTACGGTGAAACAAAAAATCTAAATCCATTTACATACGATAAAACCTTGACTTTTCTCATTTTATCGTGTATACTGATATGGTGCTTAAAAATGAATAAACGATTTTTGCTGGGCCCACAAATATTGAGAGTGGACAATAAAAATATTTTATCTAACCAATAAGGTATTTTTTTATTGCCAAAAAGCGGATATTGAAAACATTCATTTTAGGAATTGAATAAGAATAAAATTAGGACTTACGCGTTACTATCATATTTTAAACCGGGTGAATAGGATATTTAGTGCGTGCGCCCTCAAAAAAATGTCTAAATTTGAAATGATAAAACAGTTGGAATATTTGGTAGCTTTTCAAGCTAATTGCTTGGAAAAAGGGGATTGGGATAATTTCGATCGTATTCAGAATAGTATTCAAAAATTGGAGAAGGGCATAATGCATTTTCAAGGTGAATAAGATGCTTATTTTTTCATGACTCAATAATTTTTTTGAAGCGACAATACGGACATTTGCAACCCTTGGTTTTTATGTGTGCTAGGAAATATTCTGCTCCATAGTCATAGCCGAGCTCTTCTCCTTTTTCAATATCGCGCGAGGCGTAGATAAGAACCATTTTCTTGCTTATTTGCACTTCGCAGTTAGGCTGACAAAAATGATTGATGTAGCGACTCATGTTTTCTCTTCCTTTGCCATCTACGGCCCATTTGGAATTTATCTTGAAAAGATATCTTCCTCCTCTTGATTCTGCTTGCTGGGTTGATATCAGATTTCCAGTGTATTCCATGATGAAGGTCCCTTGCATGATGTCTTTCGTGGTGAAGAGACCAAGTCCTGAAGCTGAGCGTTTGACCCTCAAGAAGTCTCGCATATTTTTTTCCTGATATTTTGGCATAAAATATTTGCAATGTGAATATATTTGATACAGATAGTACAAATTTTTTTTGTTAATATTTTAATTGAATGAAATTTAAATTCCAAGTGTAATAGGAAGGAGAGCGAATGCTACAAACAGCAAGAAAAAAAGCTCCAAGATGATTTTATGTTCAATGAATATCAAACATATGAACGAGAAAGAATTGTACGCTATCCCAGCTGATGATAAATCTATCCATAATTCAGTCAAATCTTTGAATGAAAATGGGATCAAAGCTTTGGTTGCAGAAACTGCAGCTGATGCCAAGGAAATGGTTTTCAAAATGCTTCCCAAAGGTGCAGAGATCATGACCATGACTTCTGTCACTTTGGATGAGATAGGTGTTTCAAGGGAGATAAATGAAAATGGCGAATATGAAAGTGTTCGCTCAAAGCTTGCATCCATGAACAAGGAAACCCATGGCCTTGAAATGCAAAAAATGGGAGCTGCTCCCGACTGGACTATCGGGAGTGTCCATGCGGTGACTGAAGATGGTAAAGTGCTGATAGCGTCTGCAACTGGCAGTCAGCTACCGGCTTATGCATATGGATCAAACCACGTGATTTGGGTGGTTGGAGCCCAAAAAATAGTGAAAGATCTGGATGATGCTCTGAAAAGAGTTTATGAATATGTCTTTCCGCTTGAAAATGAGAGAGCTATGAAAGCTTATGGCATTGGAAGCGGTGTCAACAAACTTCTGACAATCAGCAAGGAGGCAACTCCTGGCAGAATCACGATGATCATTGTAAAAGAAAAATTAGGATTCTAAAAACTTTACTTGCAAAAAACATCGCATGGTAATGTTTTTTGTTTTGCAATAATTGTCAGATTCAAGGCGTATAATGTTGAGTCATGCGCAATACAGGGTGCTATTTTTTTAAAAAAAGCATATAATGTTAAGCATGGAAAAAGTCGATGAAAAACTGGTCGAGGAATATTTGGAGGGTGACGGCAAAGCGCTTGATTTTTTGGTTGAAAAATATCTCAAGCCACTATATAATTTTATTTTTCAACTGACTCAAGATTCTGCCGCCAGCGAAGACATCGTTCAAGAAACTTTTTTGAAGATGTGGAAAAATTTGGACAAATTCGACGGCGAAAAAAAATTCTCGACTTGGATTTTTGCCATTGCAAAAAACACAGCTTTTGATTGGCTCAAAAAGAAGCGTGCCATCGCTTTCAGTTCCATCGAAGGCGACGAAGGTGAAAATTACTTCGATACTATCGAAGATGAAAGCATGCTGCATTCTGAAAATTTGTTAGCCAAAATTGATAGCGTTGAAAATGCCAAGTTGTTGCTATCCCAGCTTTCTCCTCAAATGCAAGCGGTGTTGTTGCTTTATCATAAATATGGATTTTCTCTGGTTGAAATCGCTCAGATCATGGGAAGACCCTCCAACACGGTAAAGAGCGGATATCGTCGCGCAATTGCTGGTCTGCGTAAAAACTTTTCCGATAAAATGCCCTATCTGAAGCCAGAAACAGTGCCTGCAATTGACAAAAAGTAATTTTAGGTGTATAATTAAAAACAACATGTCTTACGCAATTACGAAATTTTTTCTTTATGGCCCATATGCAGCGAGAGCGAATCGAAGCTTTTGAATGCGAGTATTTTATTTAAAAGCGTGCCAGAAAGGAAAAGATGAGTAAGTGCGTAACTCCTGGGTAATATGAATATTTGGAAACTGCTTTCAAGGGCGGTTTTTTTTGTTGCACCCAAACCAGGAGCTGCCTCGTATTACTGATATGGAAAAGAAATCAAAGCGGAAAATTGAAGATATGCCAGAATTGGAAGTTCCCAATGGTCTGAAGTTTTCAGTGTTGGAAAAAATAAGAGAAGCCGAATGGAAACAAGCCCGAAGAAGATTGATTTTATTGAAACTCGCAATGACGTCTTCAGTAGCCACTTCAATTTTTGCGTCAGCTTTATTTAGCAGGGAATTGCTGGCATCTGATTTTTGGAACATTGCAACATTGGGATTTACAGATTTTGGATTGATATTAGCCAATTGGCAGAATTTTTTTTGGTCGCTATTGGAAACCTTGCCGACAGAACCCTTGCTCAGTTTGGCATTTCCCTTGCTACTGATCATGTTGTTGGGAAAGAAATATGATGATCAAAAACAATTCATTAAATTTAATTCGCTTAATGCTTGAATGATATGGAAAGAATAAAAAATTTTTTCAATTCAAAATCATACAACCTCGCCATTTGGACATTGCTATCATTTGTTGTGTTGTCAATAACCTTTTCCTTAGGCGTCAAAGTTGGGTTGCATAAAGCCCGCTATTCTTATCAATGGGGAGCAAACTACGAACGTAATTTCGCAGGACCACGCTCCGGCACAATGGGCCCTGAAAACATGATAAGACCAGGCATCGAAAGAAGACCGGAAGGACCGAAGGGATTTTTCCCGGGAGATGGTGACATGCGCAATGCTCATGGTCTGGCTGGAACAATTGTTTCGATTTCAATGGACAAGATAGTGGTGAAAGATCGTGACAACAAGGAGAACACGATCACCATCACGGACAAGACTTTCATGAAATCAGGAAGGAATGATTTCAAATTGGAAGACCTTAAGGTTGAGGATAAGATAATCGTGATGGGAAAACCAAATGATGAAGGAACTGTTGTGGCTGACCTTATTCGTATTTTTGAAAAAAATGAGAATTAAGTCACTGTAACAAAATAATACAAAATTAAAATAATACTATGAAAAAATGGAGTTTAGTAATCCTGATTATCTCGATCATCATTGTTTCATATTGGTATATGAAATCAAATAAAGCGGAGGAAGCTGTTCAATATAAGACAATTTCCATTGAAAAAAGCAGTTTGACCACCTCTGTTTCTGCGAGCGGAAATGTGGTGGTTGATCAGTTGGCAACCGTTGATCCGACAATCACAGGAACAGTTGCTGATTTGGCCGTCAATGTCGGAGACACTGTAAAAAAGGGTGCCAGACTTTTTACCATAATAAATGACGACCTCTCTGTGAGTAACAACAAATCAGTTGCATCTTTGCAACAGGCTGAAAATGCCGTGGCTTCGGCGAAGCTTCAAGTGAAACAAGCAAAAGAGGATTATGACCAGGCCAAAGACAATGACCAAAGCAGTTCCGACCAGCGCAGGATATTGAAAGAAAAAATAGAAATAGCTGAAAGAGGCGTGCTTGCTGCAGAAAAAAGTTATGCCGCTTCTTTGGCAGATTATAACAATCAACTTTCTGATGGAGCCAAAAGGACAGTGACCGCGCCAATCAATGGAACAGTCAGCGCGATTAACATTAAAAATGGAGACGACCTCAGCCGACTTTCATCCAGTAGCAGTTCTGACAGCGCACCTATTATTATTGGAGATCTGAAAACGCTCAAGGCTCAGGTGGCGGTCAATGAGGTTGATATTTCAAATGTGGAGATAGGGCAGAAGGTCACGCTCACTTTTAGTGCTGTTGATGGCTTGTCAACGACTGGAAAAGTTGAAAAAATAGATGCGCTCGGAACACTTTCACAGGGAGTTGTGACATATAACGTGACTGTCGGATTCGATGAGATTGATTCCAGGATCAAACCTCAGATGAGCGTTTCTGCCAAGATCATAACCGAGGTAAGACAAAACATCGTGGTGGTTCCGAACGGTGCGCTCAAGACGCAAGGTAATGCAACTTATATTGAAGTTTTAAATGCTCAAAGTAAGCCAGAAAAGCGTACGATAGAAATTGGAGCGGCTAATAATACGGAAACTGAGATTGTGAGCGGAGTAAATGTCGGCGACAACGTGATTACTCAAACAGTTGATCCAGGCGCCAAAGCCGCAAGTGCTGGAAACAGTGCTTCCAGTGCAGTGCGAATACCTGGCCTAGGTGGTGGGGGAAGATAACTTAAAAATTACAAATTATAAATATCAAATTACAATAAAATTAAATTTCAATGGATTGAATTTTTGTAATTTGATCATTGTATATTGCTTGGTGCTTGTATCTTAATTGATGTTTATTGCAAAGTTTATGATTGAATGTAAAAACATAACTAAAATATATCAAAGCGGAGACGTGCAAACAGCGGCGCTTAAAGACGTTTCTTTTTCTGTGGAAAAAGGTGAATTTGTGGCGATCATTGGTCCTTCCGGTTCCGGAAAATCGACGCTCATGCACATTTTAGGAGCGCTCGACACTCCTACGGGGGGAACTTATGCCCTGGACGGCTATGAAATCTCCAAGCTCAATGACGATGAATTGTCTGAGCTTCGGAGAAATAAAATCGGTTTCGTTTTTCAAGCTTTCAATCTTTTGCCCAGGACGACGGTGATGCGAAATGTCATGTTGCCACTTTTGTACACTGACACTACTCCTCAGGAAAGGGAACAGCGGGCGAAAACTTGTTTGAAATATGCCGGCATGGAAGAAAATAAGTTTTATAATCTCTCCAATCAACTTTCGGGAGGACAGATGCAACGTGTGGCTATAGCTCGTTCGCTGATAAACAATCCAGCTATAATTCTGGCTGATGAACCGACTGGAAATTTGGACACCAAGACATCCAACATAGTAATGCAGGCTTTTCAAGAATTGAACAAGCAAGGACACACTATAATATTGATCACTCACGAGCCTGAAATCGCAGCCTTTGCTGACCGCGTCATTTCCATTCGCGACGGACTGATTGAAAGCGATATTAAAGTTGAGCTCAATAACCAATAATCAAGAAACAAGATACAAATAAAACTCAATAATCAAATTTCAATATTCAAATGCTTGGTTATTGTTTCTTGTATCTTGGTGATTGTAATCTATGATTGCTGATATTTTAAAAGAAACATTTTGGTCGCTTTCAGCCAATAAGGTTCGTAGCGGACTTACAATTTTGGGCATAGTCATCGGGATCGCATCTGTCATAACGATGGTTTCAATAGGACAGGGAGCTCAAAGTTCCATTGAAAGCAGTATCCAATCTATCGGCTCAAATCTTATAATCGTAAGGCCGGGAGCTCAACGGACTGGTGGCGTCAGTAGTGGCGCTGGCAGCAGTGAAACATTGACTCTGGAAGATGCGAACACGATTAAAAGTGAAGTGAAAAATATTTCTGCTGTAGCTCCGGAAGATTCCAAGCGAGTTCAGGTCACAGCTAAGGGTACAAATACAAACACCCAGATTGTGGGAACAGTCGCTGATTATGCGGTTGTAAGAAATATCACCTTGGAATCGGGAACATTCATAACTGATCAAGCAGTCAAAGGTTCAGCTAAGGTGGCGGTGCTTGGAGCAACGACGCGCGACGATCTGTTTGGGGCGGGAACTGATCCAGTGGGAAAAATAATTCGTATTAAGAATGTGGATTTTGAAATTATCGGAGTCACCGTTGCCAAAGGAGGCAGTGGGTTTACCAATCCTGACGACAGCATCTATATTCCAATTTCCAGTTCGCAGCATTTTATCACCGGCAACACTTTCGTTTCGAGTATAAGCATAGCTGCTAAGGATCAAGAATTGATGACTTCCGTTCAAGAAAATATTTCACAGTTGCTTCTGCTGAGACACGGAATTTCTGACCCAAAGCAGGCCGACTTCAATTTGATGAATCAAGCTGACATCATTGCCACGGCCTCGAGCATCACTGGAACATTCACAATCTTGCTGTCTTCAATTGCCGGAATTTCACTGCTGGTCGGAGGCATTGGAATCATGAATATGATGCTCACCACTGTGACTGAAAGGACCAGGGAAATTGGTCTCAGAAAAGCAGTGGGAATCAGGAAGGTTTATATCAATTTGCAATTTCTATCTGAGGCAGTCGTGCTAACTTTTCTTGGGGGACTGTTGGGGGTTTTGCTGGGCTGGGGAGCTTCACTTGGCGTGGCTAAGTTTGCTAATCTTACCACTCAAGTTTCCATGTCCTCAATCTTGTTGGCTTTTGGCGTTTCCGCCGCAGTTGGAATCATTTTCGGATTTTATCCTGCCAGGCGCGCGGCCAACCTGAGTCCGATGGAGGCGCTGAGGTATGAATAAAAAGGTCATACGCAATATATGGCTCCAGCTATTTAGCACTAAGCGCATTTTTTATTTTCCTATTTCCTTTTTGAGCACGCCCTTGACCCAAATCTATGGTCAAGGGCTCAAGAATTACTGTCGTAATTGTTGGCCAAAAAGAAAACAGAAAAACAAAAAATCGCAGTCGCCTTCTATAGAACCATATATTGCGCATGATTCAATAAAAGGCTCAATCTGAATGAGGCTTTTTGTAATCTTTATGTGCTTCGGGGGTATGAACTAATAGAATTATTTTTGTCTGGAAGGAGGTGAAATATATTATGTATCGATACGACTATCCTAATATGTGCGGAATAATTGGCGGCGGATTCGGCGCAGGCTGGATTCTCATGCTGATCTTCTGGGGAGTTGTCATTTGGGCAATCTTCGTTTTAGTGAAACACTTTACTGAAAAAAATTATCATTGGAATGATGAAAAAGAGGAAGAAGCGACAAGAATCCTGAAAGAACGCTATGCTAGAGGTGAAATAAGCAAGGAAGAATTTGAAGAGAGGAAGAATATCTTGGCAAACAAAAAGTAGTCTCGGAATCCTGGCCACATTTGGAAAGCTTATTTACCTGAAATAATGGACATGTCAGTTGGATGGCCATGTCTTGTCCCTTGTTTCATATTGAGAGAATATATGCTAGATTGTCTATAGTTTATAAAAAGTAATATAAAACTATGGTGCCAAAATGGTTTATGTGGTTTTTGATATTGATCGGATCCATGATTGGCTCGTATGTTCCAGTGCTCTGGGGTGGTGACATCCTGTCATTTTCTTCGTTTATTTTTTCTGGTATAGGAGCATTTTTTGGCATTTGGGTTTCTTTCAGAATTGGGAAATCCATGTAATATTTTTAAAAACAGATGAAAAAGCAATCTCTTCTTCAAAATGCGCCTTTGGCTGACCGCATGCGTCCTCAAACACTTGAGGAATTTTTCGGTCAGGAAGAACTTGTTGGGGAAGGATCATTTTTGAGGAGCGCTATTGAAAATGATAGCGTGCCATCCATGATCCTGTGGGGACCTCCAGGCAGCGGCAAAACGACTTTGGCTTCAATCATTGCAGGCGAAACAAAATCTGAATTTATCCAGATCAGTGCTGTCACCAGCGGAATAAAAGAACTTCGTAAAGTCATTTCGCAGGCTCAGGAAAATGAATGGCAAAAAAAGAAAACCATTTTGTTCGTGGATGAAATCCATCGCTGGAACAAATCCCAACAAGATGCTCTTTTGCCACATGTTGAACATGGATTGATGACACTGATTGGCGCAACCACTGAAAACCCGAGCTTTGAAGTGAACAGCGCCCTTGTTTCCAGGACGCGCGTGTTGGTTTTGAAAAAACTTGAAACGGAAAATATCGAAAAAATAATTGCGCATGCTTTAACGGACAAGGAGAAAGGATTAGGGGAAATGCAGATTGAAATTGAGAAAGAGATGATCAAGGAAATTGCGCTTCTTGCTAATGGTGATGCGCGCATGGCTTTGAATACCTTGGAACTCGCCTCTAGCCAGAACAAGAAAATCACTCGCGAAGTCATCCGACAGGTGATTCAGAAATCTCATCTCTATTACGACAAAGGCGGGGAAGAGCACTACAACATCATTTCTGCCCTGCACAAATCGATGCGTGGCGGAGATGAAAATGCTGCGCTGTATTGGTTGGCTCGCATGCTTGAAGGTGGAGAACAACCAACTTACATTGCAAGAAGACTTTTGAGGTTTGCATCCGAAGATGTCGGCATGGCTGACAATTTTGCCTTGGTTCTGGCTAATAATGTTTTTGATGCCTGTCACAAAATCGGTTATCCCGAATGCAGCGTTCATCTGGCGCAGCTCGTGGTCTATCTTTCGAAAGCTCCGAAAAGTGTGAAAACGTATTTCGCCTACAATAAGGCCAAGAAAGATGTTGAGGAGTATGGCAATCTTCCTGTTCCTATGCACATCAGAAACGCCCCCACAAAACTTATGGAAAAACTTGGATACGGCAAGGGCTACAAATACACGCCGGTGGAGGACAGTGAAGGACAGGAGTATCTGCCCACCGAACTTCAAAAAAGAAAATATTTATAGCAAATTGTATTAGGACTTACGCATTTGCTCTCAACAATTCATGCTTCGGCGCTTAAGTCTTGATTTAAGATAAAGTCCCGACAGCATAGTATTGATATGGGTAACTTTATTTTTTCCAAACGCCTACGTGGATGAATTGTTTCAGTCAAACGCGTAAGTCCTGTGCATGTTAAACAAGGATATTCTTTGTTTAACATAAATTAAAAAACGAAGGCCCGAAGGTCTCCGTTTTATTTGTATCGTTGTACTGCGGATCTATTTCTTTGATCCATGATTCTTCCTGCATCTTTTGCAGGCTGGCGAATTGCCCGTATTGCTTTTTTTGCTGCACGCAGGACTTCCTTTTGTGAGCTCACACTTGCTCTTTCTTTTTGCTTTTTTGCTCACTGTTTTCCCAGGCTCAATTTCCATGTCGCGCTCCCTTTCTCAATGAGAATTAAAAACATATACATTATAATAACAAAAATATATATTAAATCAAACAATTCATTTATTTTTAACTAATGTTTTTCTATAACATGGTTCTAACCGCACTCACTAGCCAGCTCAAAATCAGTTTTTGCCGATATAGGCTTTAACTAAAGTATTTCTCGTTGCTAACATTTCAAAATAAAAACATATATTTTCTACTCTAGGCTCAGTCGAGTCTTTTTTGGCACCTAAAAAACTTATTGTTGAGGTATTTATTCTGATAATAATTATTGAAAAACCAGTACGAACTACGTTGTCTTACGTGCATTTAACAAGGAAAACATTGACGCAGATATAATTTTATGCTAAAAATAATAATCCTAATATAGGAGAAGGTGAAGCAGCTATTTTGAAAATCCAGAGTCTACGGACTATAAAAAACCAAAAGGGGAAGCCAATGCCACTAGATGTTAATTGTCCTCGTTGTAAGTCAAGAAGAACGATCAAATACTACGACACAACATACCAGTGCGGGAATTGCGGTGAGCACTATATTCTTTATAGTCGCAGCACTGCAAGAACCAGTAGTAAGTCTGTTTCGTCATCGCATAGCACAATTTCGTATTCCAATGCATTTAATAGTTCAAGCTTCAAAATGCCCGGGGATGGTATCATCAGCAAGCTGATGGGTTGGTAGCCTCGCTTTAATGCAAATGCTTCAATTCGCATAGATGGATACAAAGTTATAAAAAAACAGGCAAAGGAGAAAGCATGATTAGGCGAGAGATTAGCGAATCCCTGACGAAGATGCGTCTTGAGCTTGAAAGTATGACGAAACAGTTTTTGAGCGGAAAAGTAACAGGCGATAGTATTGTTTCATATGCTGCTGCCTCAATGGATGCCCTTACAAACACCGTACGTCCCTATTGCAACAAAGAAGCGCAACTCACCGTAATCGGAGAAATGTGTGACGAGGGGCAAAAAGATGAACTCGCGCGTGATTTGAGAGAATTCAATCTGCACGAATTTGTGGAGGTCCAATACGGACCCAATGAAAAGAAAGGATGGGTTACAGTGCATCTAACCATTCTTCGTGCGGGTGTAGATTTGTTCCGAGCCTCACTCAAGGAAGGCGGCAAGCTCTATGAAAATGACTGGAACTGTATATTCAAGATTGATTAAAGTCGGGTCAGTATGGTGCATGTTATCAAGATTAAGCAAATAGATATTAACAAGGAGGCTGAATGGAAGAAGATATTTTACAGATTATTGGCGAAGTTAAGCAATGTCCTCATTGCAAAGGAATCGGAAAATGTAGTTGCACTTCATGTTCTAATAACATTCCTTATGGTACTGATAGAATATGCACGGCTTGCAAAGGCAAGGGAAGTGTTTGGATCGGGCCGAGCACAATCCATATTCATATCTACAAGGATACCAAATAGAATTCAAGAAAGTGATGATTCAAAGAAATAAGGCAGACTAAAATGGCAGATTCACGAAACTTGTGAGTCTGCCATTTTTTATTTTACTAATCAAATCTACTCCTGTGTGTAATCAATCCACAGAAAGACACTTATTCATAAATCCAGTACTAACCGCACTCACTAGCCAACCCTTATTTCCCATTCAACTTCACCATCAACAAACTGGCCAGGATGGTGAGCAGTGTTCCGAAGCCGGCGATGGCCATGATGAAGATGATGGGCCAGGCAAGGGGAATCGTGAAATAGAAAAATCCGACGAATAGCGCAACCCATGCTCCGGTGCACCAAGGACAATCCAAAAGATCGTGCAAGGTGAGGCCGAGTCCGTGGGTTGAATTTTCGAATTGATCACGCACAAAATCCAAAACCAAATCATGGACAAGTAGTCTGGTTATCCTGAAAGTGGCCAGTGTCAGCATGAAGAAATCGAAAACAGCAACACTGGTCGGAACTTTTCCAGTCCTATTTAAAATAAAAATCATTAGCAATAATAAAATTCCATAAACTGTCGAAGTCACAAAGTGCCAGAAATGCTGGTCTTTTTTATTATCAATTTCCATATGATTGATTTTGAAAATTAAACCTATCAACTTTTAATACGGCTTTGACTGAAAATAATTTTAAAAAACAAAAAAAGCTCCATTTTTATGGAGCTTTTTATGAGCACTCAATCTGTTCTGCAATAACCTGTCATCCCGAGCGGAATTGAGGCCGATAGGTCGAAATGAAATCGACCGCGTGCCGCCTCAAGCTTTAGCGGTGGCGCAGGGATCTGAGCCCAGATTTCTCGATTCCGCTACGCTCCACTCGAAATGACATAGTATCAGGGATTATATTAAATCGGTATTAGAACCTTTCTTTTTCATCTATGAAAGTCATGTACAAAGTTGGAACCATGAATAGTGTGAAGAACGATGAAATGGAAAGTCCGAAAATGACAGCGCTTCCCAATGCTGTCCAGGTTTCGTTGGAAAGGGTGATTGGGATAATGCCGGCAATAGTCACAATTGAAGTTATAAAGATCGCTTCTAAGCGTGATTTTCCAGCGTCAATGATGGCTTCATGGAAAGGAATGCCTGTTTTGATGTTGAGATTGATCTTGTCGATCAAAATGATGGCATTTTTAACCACAATTCCAAAGAGCGCAAGGATTCCTATGAGCCCTGGAAAGCTCAAAGTTACACCCAGAAGGGCCATTCCAAGGAAAACACCAATAAGGGCCAATGGTAAAGTTACAAGCACTATGATGGCTTTTTTGAACGAATTAAACTGAATGACGAGCGTGGAAATAATAAGAATGGCTGCAATTGCCATGGCTCGTATGATGGAGAGCACCGATTCGGCATTCTGCTCGTTTTCTCCTCCATAGCTGATGACATATCCCTCGGGCAAATTGTAATTTTCAGCCAGCTTGTCTTGAAATTTTTTGACGACCTCATTGGAATTGGTTGTTCCGCTGACGTCGGCAGTCAAAAGCACTGTCCTTTTTTGATTGATGCGGGAAATGGCATCGACAGCAGGGGTAAGTTTTATCTGGGCAACATCCTTGATAAACACCGGTTGTTTTTTGTTGTTCAATATTTGCAGATTTTGAATCGAGTCTAAGTTCGGAATCTTATTTTCATCAAAACGTGCCAACACCTCAATGTCTTTATTGTCGCGAATGACTGTGGTCACGGTTGTTCCTGAAATTGCGCTGCGCAGAAGCGAGCCGACAGCCACGGCATTAAGATCATACAATTCCATCTTGGAATTATCCAAGGAAAAAGTGTATTCAGCCGGAGCATCTTTAAGTGAAACATCGGAATTTATCGTGCCTTCTATTGAATCGATGATCGGCTTAAGTTCGCTCGCAATCTTATCAAGAGTTTGCAGATTTTCGCCGCTGATTTGTGCTTGGAAAGCGCTTCCGGAAGGCGGACCTCCGCGCGGAGCAGAAACGGTTATGGCTGCATCTTGAATATCAGAAAGTGCGCTGCGAATTTCAGTTGCAATTTCATAAGCCTTCTCGTTTCGCCCTTCAGCTTCTGTGAGTTTGATCGTGATTGAGGCTGTGTTTGATTTGTTTGAACCTCCTCCACCCATATTTCCATTTGATCCTGCGTTGCCGACAATGGTGGAAAAGTTTTCTATATTATCGATATCCAGCAATCTTTTTTCTACTTCGCGCGCTGTCTCATCAGTTTTATCAAGATTCAATCCGACAGGTCCACGCAAGCTGACATACAAAACATCTCCATCAGCAGCTGGAAAAAATTCTGATTTTACCACTCCGCTGATAGGCAGGGCGATGGCGAAAAGAAAAAGTGCAAAGGTGGAAAAAAGCGTCACCAATCTTCTTTTTTTGGTGTCGGTAGCCATTCTTAGATATTTTTCATAGACAGGCAAAACCTGGTCAAAATGGATGATTCCATGAATCAACTTGCCAGCCAAAGAGGAATTCTCGCGGTCTCCCTGTGAGAGCAATTTTTGCTTGATGAGCTCGTCGCTCTCCCATTCTTGCTCGGTTAAATTGAAATTTTCTTCCAAGGTTTTTTGGCCGCCGTTGAAATACCAGAAAATCATCCAGGTAGTTATTGCGAAAGAAGTGGCCGCAAAAATATAGCCGAAGAATGAATGGGTGGTTGCGGAAAACAAGCCTACCAAAAGAGCAGTGAACAGGATGAGCCAGAAGAATTTTTTCGTCAGTCGGATTCTTTCGAGAACTGCCGCCAACGGATGATTGATCATGAGCGCGATCAGCAATGATGAAATCAAAGTCACTGAAACGGTAATAGGAATTGATTTAATAAATTGTCCGATCATGCCAGATGCCATCAAGAGCGGCAAAAATGCCCACACTGTTGCCAGCGTGGTCGAAACAAGCACGATTTTGAAATCATTAAGCACCAAAAGCACCGCCTCTTCAGGCGTATATTTCCCAGTTTTCATGTACTGCTTGGTGGCACTGACCACAACGATTGCGTCATCAACCAGGAGTCCCAAAGAAAGCAGGAGGGCAAAAATGGAGAGAAAGTTGAGTGAGGTTCCAGTGGCTTGCATCACTCCGAAAGTCACAAAGAAAACCAAGGGAATTGCAATTCCCGCGACGAATGCTTCTTTCAATCCGACAATCAAAAACAAAATTCCAACCACCAAAATCAAAGTCAGCATGAAATCGTGCGTCAATTGCTCGAAATCTTTTCGGATGCGATCGGCCTGGTTGACCGTGTCATCATAGACGATACCTTGCGGAAAGGTCTTGAGCATCTCATCCATTTTCAATTTGGCGCTGTCTACCGTATCGATAATTGATCCGCCGGTTCTTTTGACGACCTGCAAGGTCACGGCATTTTCTGGAGTCTCACCAGCAAGAGAAAGGCGAGAGTAAATGGTTTTTTCAATTGCTTTTTCTTGGACAGTCGCGATATCTTTCAAAAAAACAATTGATCCCTGCGCGCTGTGAGTGATTGCAATTTCGCCTAAGGTTTTAGCATTGTAAAATCGTCCGTCAGTCCTGATGGGATAATTGAACTGGCTGCCTTCGAAATTTCCAGCTGGAATGGCGCGGTTAGCTTGCGCGATAGCACTGTTGGCTTGATCGGCCGAGATGCCGAAAAGAACCAGTTTTTGCGGGTCGTAGGCGACTTCAAATTCGCTTTGATCCCCGCCGGAAATGTTGACTTCGCGAATCCCAGGAATTTTTTCCAGTTCATCCTGCATTTTTTCCGCATAGGTTCTGAGCGTGAATCCGTCATAGGGACCGACGAGCGCAAAAGTTATAATCGGAGTATCGTCCAGTGAGATTTCGCGGACTTCCGGTTCATTGGCATCGGCAGGCAGTTCTTGTTGGATGCTTGGAAGCTTGTCTCTGAGTTTTCTGACTGAATTTTCCACGTCTTGATCAGCATCAAATTCAACCACCACGGTGGAAAACGAGTTGGCTGAAGTGGAGGTAATTTTTTTTATCCCGCTGATCCCTGAAATGGCAGTCTCAATTTTCTTGGTGACCAGCTCTTCCACATCTGAAGGCGAAGCTCCGGGATAAGCCGCTGCCACAATGGCGGTTGGAATTTTTACTTCCGGATTTGATTCGCGCGGAAGCTGCAGAAAGGAAAATATTCCCCAACCGGAAATCAAAATGATGAGCAAAATAACCACTCTGAAGTTGGAAACAAAAAAGTTCAGCCAAGTTTTGCGAAGCTCTGGAGTGAATTCCAATTTGTCCAAATAAGCGCTGTCGCTTGATTTGGCATGCGTATTTTTATGGTCCATAGATATCTTAGTTAACTGAATGAAATTTAAAGACGAAGGAGATTCTATTATTGCGCTTGAACAGTTTCTCCGTCGCGGATCAGCTTGTTGCCTTCAACGATAATCAAGGCATCGTCAGAAAGGGGAGCGGAAATTTCTGCAATTTCTCCTTTGACATCCACAACTTCCACCAATATTTTTTTAGCTTTTGAGTTTTCCAAAATAAAAATATAACTTTCATTTTGACCGATCCCTACTGCAGAAAGTGGAAGCAGTAAATTTTCTTGCGCGGTCGCTTTAGCGGCAGTTTCAATCGTCACGCTGATCAAGGTTCCTGCCAAAAGGGAAGTGACACCTTGTTTTGGATAAGCTTCAATCAAAAAACGTTTTGTGCTGGGGTCGGCGCTTGCTGCAATGTTTCTGATGACAAGAGCCAATGAATTGTTTTGAGAATCAGTTGCGGCAACCTCTTGTCCGCGCTTCAGATTCTGCTTCTCTTCCTGGTTGATATAAAATTGAATTTTGACGTTGGAAGATTGGCTGACGCTGGCAATCAATTGCCCGGCTGCCACTGAATCGCCGACTGAAACAGCCTTATTGATGATCACACCTGAGATAGGAGTAGTTATCAAGCGGTTATCCACATTTCCATCCAAAGTCAGAGCCGCATTTTCATATTGCAATTTCGCAATATCTCTTTGTGTTTTGGCACTATCCTTTTGCGCGCTGGTTGCATCGCTGGAATCTTTGAGGTCATCGTACAAATCTTTTGCCAAGTCATAGGACTCTTTGATTTGTTTGAGCGCGATTTCCGATTGTTGAACTTGGAGGCTTTTTAGTCCCTGTTCTCCGGCAGCTAGTGCTCCCGCGTCATCAATTTTGGCAATGATCGAACCGGCCTTAACAGAATCTCCGATATTTGCTGGAGCAAAAATGACAGTTCCTGATGATTTGGCAGTGATCTTAATTTCCTGATCTCCGACCACGTTGGCAGGATATTGGTTTTTTTGCAGAAATGTTTTGCTGTCGGCCACTGTTCTTGTTGCTACTTTGGCAGATTTTTGTTCCGCCTGATTTGACGCCGCCAGTTCTTTTTTGGGAAGGCGAAGCGCAACGACAAAAAGCGCTGAAATCACTAGCATTGATGCGATAATTTTTTTCTTGTTCATATAATGTTTCCTTAATTGTGTTGTTTAGAGTTTGAATAATTTTGTCAGCTTACTTTCACTGTTATCTAGAACTCCATTTAGTTTTTTTATGAAAGCCTTGTGCGCCGTCATTTCTTTTTCTGAAAATTCTTTTTCAACTGACAGCTTGGCCTTGTGCATGACTTTTTGTATTTCTTTCATCTTTTCTTTTCCTTTGCTGGTCAGTGTGACTTTTACTTTGCGTTTATCTCTTCGGTCGCTGGCATAATCTCTGGCAATGAGCCCTTCCTTCTCCAGAAAGCTAAGTCTCTGACTGATGTTTGATTTGGTAGAGCTGCTCATTTCGATGATTTGGCTGGGTGTAAGAAATGCGTGATGTGAAAGCATCCCCAATATCTTCACGCTTGTGGATGAAAGTCCCATCGGTAAAAATATATACTTATTGGCCATGCCTTCTACGCGGTGCGCCAAGCACACTATGGAATGAAGGTTCGAGTCGTTGCTATGCATATGGTATGGATATTTAGTTTGTTAACGTCTACATAGTTTATCAATAAACCATATTTTGTCAAGAATATAATCATAATCATTTAACATCTAACCTCTTAGTTGACTTTTGTCCGATTTGGGTGTATAATGGATTTATAGGAATAGAGATAGAGCAAAAACGGGTGAAAGCCTGTTTTTGCTTTATTTTTTATCTAATCAGGCTTAATTGAGCCAAAAAGAATTGCAAAAAAATAAAAAGTGGCAAACGCCATATGAAAAAACAAAAAACAGCCAAAAAAATAAAACCCTCAGTTAAGGCAAAAAAGACCAGCACCATTAAAAAGGTGAAGGTTCTCAAATCTGCCAAATCTTTAAAAGTGGCCGTGAAAACAGCTAAGGCAACAAGGAGGATTAGGAGGGTTAAAAAGGATATGCTAAGTCTTGGAAACATCAAACCTGGTCATGGTCGTGTCCTGCTCTTGCTCTTGATGGTGATCGGCATGCTGACATAT
This sequence comes from uncultured Bdellovibrionales bacterium, assembly GCA_964485555.1. Classification (GTDB taxonomy): domain Bacteria; phylum Patescibacteriota; class Minisyncoccia; order Moranbacterales; family GWC2-37-73; genus GWC2-37-8. The sequence goes on along the minus strand of CAZAJN010000022.1, from coordinate 7,902 downwards.
ATGACTGTTTCTCGTCTGCAATCTTTGAATGAAGTTGAGAATGTTCCCGCTGTGCAAACTGTTCAGCCGAAAGAAAAATCTCCCTTGGAAAAAGGAATCGCTGAAATGGTGGACGGTTATCCGATTGAAAAAATGATGCCATATATTTTGAAGCAAAATCCCAAAACAGCCATGTTCTTGGTGGCGATTGCCAAAAAGGAAAGCGCTTGGGGAAAAAGAAAGCCAGTTTTGGACGGACAAGATTGCTACAACTATTGGGGATTTCGTTTGAAGGCTGAAAAAATGGGTTCAGGCGGGCATACCTGTTTTGACACTCCCAAGGAAGCTGTCGAAACGGTGGCCGAGCGCATTGACCAACTTGTAATTGAAGAAGATATTGACACTCCTTCAGACATGATTGTTTGGAAATGCGGATACGGCTGTCAGGATCAGCCGAAGTCTATCAGTGAAAAGAAATGGATCAATGATGTGGATTTCTATTACAGCGCGATGAATGAATATTTGTAAAAATTGGTAGTTACGTGTTTACACTGTGAGGTTTCATGCAAAATTATTTTTTTACTTGCCTTTCGTTCGCTTCGCTCACCCGGAAGCCTGCCTACCGACAGGCAGGCCGCAAAAAAACAATTTTGCATGAAGCTATGCCAATCGCGTAGGTCCTGAAAAATACTCATCATTCAAAAGCTCCGATTCGCTCTCGCTGCATATGGGCCATAAAGAAAAAATTGAGTAAATGCGTAAGTCATGATATTAAAAAAAATAAAAATAAAAACAAAAAGAAGGACCTAGTCCTTCTTTTTTATGTATGAAGGGACTTTTTACAATTTTTAATTTATGCTATGATGGAAAAACGTTGCGGAGCAACATGGCTAGTAATAAATAAAACTAATAATAAAAACTATGCAAAACATCCAGGAAGTTTTCAATCACATTCGTGAAATGAAGAAAGAACAAAAAGATTTGCGCGACATGTACAAAGACGCGCTGGTGCAAGCCGATGAATATGAGGAAATTGTGGAAAAGATTACTGTCTTGAGGGAAAAGAAGAAAGAAATCGAAACTCGTATTCAGGCTCAATTGGGAAGAGCTTATGAAAAATTGGAGGATCTCAAGAGGGAAGTGGACACTGAAAAAGAAATGATGAATGACATTGCGATTTCAACTTTGATGAAGGGAGAAACTGTAGTTGTGAAAGATGAGTTTGACAATGACTATGAACCGAATTGGAAAGTTGCTTTCAAGAAGTCTAATGGAGGAACAACGACCGGAGAATAGTTATTTCATAAATAATGGTATAATTTGGAATTATTCTTGCATTTTATTGCATTTTCTTTACACTTAAGTCATCAGTAATCAGTAATCGGCCATCTTTGTATTTGATGACTGATGACCTGTGACTGATGACTTTTGATTTATAAAGAGAAATTATTTATTGTATCGTCGGATATTTAATCTATGTCTAAGAATAATTTTTGGGAAAAATTGGAAAAACCTTTTTTTGTGCTCGCACCTATGGCGGATGTGACTGATTTTGCGCAGCGTCAAATGTTGGCCAAATATGGGAAACCAGATGTCACATACACGGAGTTTGTGAGCGCCGACGGACTGGCCAATGAAAAGGGAAGGGAAGTCCTGATAAGGGATCTGCGTTTTGAGCAAAACGAGCGTCCGATCGTGGCGCAAATTTTCGGTGCGAAACCTGAGAACATCAAAACAGCTGCTCGCATCGTGTCGGAGCTTGGTTTTGATGGGGTGGAAATAAACATGGGATGCCCTGACAAAAATGTGATCAAGCAAGGTGCGGGTGCGGCTCTCATGAAAAATCCAAAGCTGGCACGTGAGTTAATAAGGGCAGCTAAAGAAGGCGCAGGCAATATTCCTGTTTCTGTGAAAACTCGCATTGGATTCAATAAGAATGAAATAGAAACTTGGCTGCTGGAACTTTTGGCAGAAAAACCTGCAGTCATCACTATTCATGGAAGAACAAAAAAGGAAATGTCGGAAGTTTCCGCGCATTGGGATGTGATTGCGCGCGCAGTGGAAATCGCCAAGGGAAGTGGAGTTTTGATTGTTGGCAATGGAGATGTGCAAAGTCTGGAGGACGGAATGGAAAAGGCCTTGCAGTCCGAGGTTGATGGGGTCATGATTGGTCGTGGTATTTTTGGCGATCCATGGTTTTTCAACAAAGAAAGACACATTCAAGACATTTCTCTCAAAGAGAGATTTTATGCAATGATTGAGCATACAAAATTTTTTGAAAAAGAAATCTCTAGCAAGAATATAAAGGGTCTTCACGTGATGAAAAAGCATTACAAAGCTTACGTGAGCGGTTTTGATGGCGCCAAGGAACTACGCGCAAAATTAATGGAATGTGAAAGTTCTGGGGAGGTGGAGACAATAATCGAGAAATACTTAGCAGAAAATGATATGAAATAATATTATGGCACAGGTGAATCAGTAATTAGTCATCGGTAATCGGTGCATACGAAATAGTTGCATTGATGACAGATTGCGGATGACTGATGACAAGGGTGAGTAGATCTTTTGTTCTTACGTGTTATACTTTATACATAATACTTTATATCACTTTACAATTATGAAACTTATCGTCCATTGGTTTCTTTCAGCGCTAGCAATCATGATCACTGCTTTTCTGTTGCCGGGAATCATCCTAAAAGGTTTTTTTGCAGCTCTTATCGTTTCAATTGTACTTGGTTTTTTCAACACAATTATTCGGCCGATCCTCATTCTTCTTTCTTTGCCGATTCAATTTCTGACGCTGGGTCTTTTTACTTTCGCCATCAATGCTGGACTTGTCATGCTGACCAGCAGGATTGTTGAGGGTTTTCATGTTGAGAATTTCGGCTGGGCCTTGCTGTTCAGTTTGGTCTTATGGGCAGTCAATGCCACCTTGCATCATTTCGATCCAAACGATAAGGCATAAAAGTGCACTTAGCGATAAATTTAAAAGGCCCCGATTGTTCGGGGCCTTGTTTTTTCTGAGCAACTATTTTTTCAAAACGATGCTTACCCAGTTCTTGCTACGGTCATGCTCGTAGAGAATTCTCAGCCCTTTTTTAAAGCAATATAAGAATTCTCGGCGATTTTCTTCGCTGAGGGGCACGGATGCTATGGTTTTTGCTGAATGCAAAAATAGCTTCGCCTCAGCCTTGGGATCGTTCATGATGACATCCTGCATTTTTTCTCCAGTTTCGTGCTGTTTGATTTCGTTGAAGCGGTGTGCTTTTGCCAGATCGATCATGCTTTCGATGCGGTCCGGCGTTGAGGTTTCAGGGATGACCTCTTCTGCTATGCATAGAGCCATCCGCAAAATGGTTACCGCGTAAGCATATTCATTGGAAGCGTAGGCCATAAAGCAGGCGGTCGAAACTTTCACTAATGCTTCGTTAACGAGTGAGTCTAAATCGATATTTTCCATCACTGCCTCCTTGTTTGTAAAGCTACCTGTTGGATTTGTCCTATTTTTCCTTCTCGAGTTCATTGAGAATATTCTTCACTTTTTGAAGCTCGTCCCAGTTGTGGATTGAAATCGGGAGGGCTTTTTTGCTTATCTTTTTGGCTTCCTTTAATTTTTCCTTAAGAATTTCCGGCGTAACGGTATCAGATCGGGAAACCAGGATGTATTCAGGTTTTTCAAGCAGAGCTGGATTGAAAGCTGCTAGTTCGGCTTGGATAGTCTTATAGTCAGCCACGATATCCTCGCTGTCAGCTGCTAGAAAATGAAAGATAATCTTAGTGCGCTCAACATGTTTCAGAAATTTTATTCCTAATCCCTTTCCGTCTGATGCGCCTTCAATAAGTCCTGGAATGTCAGCCAGAATAAGACTGTTGTAGACTCCCAGATTAGGCTCAAGAGTTGTGAATTGATAGTTGGCAACCTTCACGTTGGCATTTGTAAGTTCATTGAGAAGCGATGACTTTCCAAGATTTGGAAGTCCCACGAATCCGATGTCGGCGATCATTTTGAGTTCAAGTCGAAGTTCAAATGCCTGTCCCGGTTTGCCTTCCTCGAATTCTTTTGGTGTGGTGTTTTTTGATCCTCTAAATTGGAAATTGCCGCGACCTCCGCGACCTCCTTTGGCAATCAAAATTTCCTGTCCAACTTTGGTGATTTCTTGTGATTCTCCGGTGGTAAGATTGTTGATCACTGTTCCTACGGGAATTTTGATGATTTCATCTTTAGCATCCGGTCCATCACAAAACTGACCTTTTCCTTCGCGGCCATTTTCGGCATTGACTTGTTTTCTGAAGCGAAACTGATTGAGAGCATTAAGATCGGAAACGCCTTTAAAAATGACGCTTCCACCTCGTCCGCCGCTTCCTCCGGCAGGCCCAAGACTCATCAAATTCTTGTTGAATGCCACGCATCCCTTGCCTCCGTTTCCGGCAGAAACTTCAATTTTAATATCATCGATCAACATAATAGCTTTTTAGGCATTAGCTTCTTAGCTTCTTAGAAAATGTAGAATAACACGGTATTGAAAAAATGTAAAGGCAAACCCTTGCTTTTTTGTAAATGATGTGTCATTATTGCTTGTAAATTAAAAATATTTGTATATTTGTAATAGTTTGTAATTTGTAGAATCATGAAAAAATTAATAGAGGAACAATTTGACGTGGTGGTTATAGGAGCAGGTCCGGCTGGGATGATGGCTGCCCTTAGAGCTGCTCAAAAAGGCGCGCGAGTGGCTCTGGTGGACAAGAAGGAAGAGCCAGGCAAAAAGCTTTTGATGTCAGGCGGAGGACGTTGCAACATCACTCAAGACGAAAATAATATAGTCGAACTTTCCAATTCCTACAAGAACGGTAGGTTTTTGCTTTCTGCTTTCGGAGCTTTTCGCCCTGGAAGCGTGAGAGAATTTTTCAAAGGTTTCGGAGTTGACACAAAGGTTGAAAAAAACGGACGTGTTTTTCCAATCAGTGACAAGGGGCAAGACGTGCTTGACGCATTGGTGAGAGCTGCCAAAGAAAATGGAATAACTTTTTTATACAAAGCTCACGTGGTGGATTTTTCCTTGAACGATGAAAATGAAATCGTGAAAATCAAACTCAAAAAACGTGAACTTTATCCGAAAAATGTCATCATCGCGACTGGCGGAATGTCATATCCCGCAACAGGTTCAATGGGAGATGGCTACGCATGGGCTGAAAAAATGGGACATAAGATTATTGAGCCAAAAGCGGCTCTTGTGCCGATCAAGACTATTGATGATTGGGCAGGAGAACTTCAGGGTGTGAGCGTCAATTCTGTGTCTATCACCGTATTTCAACACGGCAAGAAACAATTTTCCGACAGTGGCGAACTGATGTTCGCACACTTTGGACTTTCAGGTCCTTTGGCTTTGAACATGAGCAGGGGAATTGGAAAACTTTTAGCAAAAGATGAAAGCGATATCAAATTGATTATTGATTTGAAGCCGTATTTGTCAATCGAACAGTTAGATGAAATAGTGCGCAAGGATTTTGAAAAAAATGCTGACAAGAAATTGAACAATTGCCTTGGAGATGTTTTTTCTCCAAAACTACTGGATTTTCTTTTCCGATATTCCGGACTTGATCTTGAAAAACACGCCGCTAAGATTTCTCGCAAAGAGCGGCTGCATTTGGTGAATCTTTTCAAGCGCTTGGAAATGAATATGGATTCACTCTTTGATTTTGAAAGAGCGATGGTGACCAGCGGTGGAGTTTCAACAAAGGAAATAGACTCCAAGTCAATGAAATCTCGAATCGTGAAAAACCTTTTCTTTGCAGGCGAAGTCATTGATGTGGATGGCCCGACTGGCGGATACAATCTTCAAATGTGCTGGAGCACCGGCTTTCTTGCTGGCGAGTCAGCAGCAAAAAAGCAATAACCAAATTACAAGAAACAAATTCCAAAAAAACAAATGGCTTGGAATTTGATATTTGGTTTTTGGGAATTGTTTGGTGTTCGTTTCTTGATTATTGTAGTTTGGACTATTGGCCATATTCCTAAAACAGGCTTTCTTGATGGGAAAATTTAGCCTTCTAATACAATAAATTTTGATTGACAAAACATGGCCAATAGTGTACACTGAGCTTAATTGTAAGTGTCTTACTGGTTTTGCCCAAGCGGTTAAAATTAAGAGAGGAGGTCGCCTTACGAGGTAATAAGTTCAACAAGTGAAAAAATATGGCAACAAAACTTTACGTGGGTGGTCTTCCATATGCAACTTCTGAAGATGCATTGCGTGACCTTTTTGCTCAAGCAGGATCTGTAACATCAGCAACTATCATCAATGATAAGATGACTGGTCGTTCAAAAGGATTCGGATTCGTTGAAATGTCTTCTGACCAAGAAGCACAAGCAGCAATCGAAATGTTTGACAAAAAAGAGTACGAAGGACGTACTTTGACTGTAAATGAAGCTCGACCAATGGAAGCTCGTCCTCCGCGACGTGACAACGGTGGTTACGGAAGCCGAAACAACTACTAGTCAATAGTCGTTGAGTCAACAAAAAAGAGGCAGCAATGCCTCTTTTTTTGTATGGACAAAAGATAAAAAACATGCTATAATGAACATATCTTAATGAGACAGGCTGTGCTTTGGCCTGTGCTTTGGCATAGCAATCTTACGAAGACGGGTGAATGCCGTCTTTTTTATTTTTCAAATAAACAAAATGTCGGCGATAGATTTCACAAAAAAAGGTCTGAATCAGGTTATTTTTTCCAAAAGCACGTTCAATGCCTCATCTGGAAAAAACAGCTCCGCTTTCAAATCAATAATGTCCAACAAGAAAATAGCCCATGTCGTCGACAAGTTCGGCGAGAAGAAGGTTTTTTATGACGCCTTGAAAAAAAGGGCCATGTCATCGGATAAATATGGAATAACAAAAAATGACTTCAAAAAAGTTTTGGGCGACATCGAACATTCTGGAAAATTTTCTCATCACGAAATGATGGACTTGCGAGAAAATTTGGTTGGAGGTCCTGTCTCATCAAGCATAATCCGCGAATATGGATCAAGGAGTCAAGTTGACAATAAAAGCTCTGCTACTGGCAGGTCTGTTGATATGCGCAGCATTTATCGCGAAATTATGGATAAAGGTTCCCATGGGAAAAGTTTGGCTCCTGAAAGAGTTGGCGGAAATGTTTCGCATAATGTTCCGGTCAAAGCGACGGAAAGCAATGTCCTTCATTTTCGCAGCAATTCCAATATCAGAAATGCAGAAGGCCTTATTGCAAAACCGGTTGAAAACAGGCATCATTTGTATGATTCAAGTCATGCAAATGAAAGTGAGGATGATGCGAAAACTGAAATATTGCGGAAGTTGCATGATATACAGTCTTAAAAATAATAAAGGACTTGCTGCGTTGCAGACAAGCCCTTTAAGATTCGGGATCAAAACCTGCATTCCTGAGGAATTTTTTCCCTTGATATTTGGCGAAGCGAATGATTTCCCAACTGGCAGTGTGAGCCAAGCTTTCCAATTCCTGACAGTTCTTGCGAAGCTTCGGAGTTCTCAGCAGTAAATTGCTTAGTTCTTTGCTGAAGAAATCAAGCTCATTCACGATTTCCGCCTTTTCCTTCTCCTTTGTTGCATTTTGAAGAATTTCTTGAAGCTTTTTGATTTCTGCTCCGAGGTGAAAGGCAATTTCTCTGCGTCGCTTGAATTCATTGGAAGAAATTCTTGCGATTGGCTCAGGCTCGCAAAGTTTTTTGAAAGATCTCTTACTTTTGGCCATCAGCTGACACCTCCTTGTTATTTTAAACTTCAAGATATATTAATACAAAAATTGTTAGTTGTCAACTCGCCGGGTTGTAATGTAAAGGGGAAATAGAAATGTCCGCTTTTGCGGGAAATGAAAATGTCCGCTTTGGACATTTTGTTAATTTTTAGCAAATTGGCGACTTCTCCAGGG
>CAZAJN010000021.1:0-14378 GCA_964485555.1 uncultured Bdellovibrionales bacterium | reverse complement strand
AAAGAATCAATTGATTTTGCGCAAACATATTTAGCAATTCAAGCGCGAAAATGCTAGGGAGGAAAAATGTGAGGGAAGGGTGTGGGTCAATTGGTACTACTGCGTAGCGCTGCGTCGGCCTATGGAGGATACTACGTAACTAACTTATAAAAATTAATCAGTCTTTGCGGGCTGGTTTTTATTTGTAAGAATTGATATAATAAAAATGCAAAAAATCATTAAAAAATAAAATAAAAATAATTGAAACTTATTGCGATAGCAAAAAAATTCAATTCTAAAAACTAATAAAAAAGCCAGAACCACTCACTCGCAAGGTAACCCGCGTTGTCAAGCGCAGCCTCTCAATCGTGATCCCTGCCGAAATCGTTGAGGAATTGGGGATTAGGGAGAAACAAAAAATGGTTTTCAAAATCGAACGAAAAAAGATAATAATCTCCGACTTCAAATAACCCCGCCACTCACTCAATGGCGGCCGTGAAAGAGTGAATAAAATAACAATTTCAAATTGGAAATAAAAAATATGGAAAAAAATTCAAATTGGGAATTTCCTAAAAACAATATGGATATTAAAAAGATCAAAATAGAAGATGCCGAGAAAATGTTAAAGTTTTTTCATGAGCTAGTGGTTGCTGATACTGAAAGAGTCGAGCGTACTCAGGATGTTGATAATATTACTTTGGAAATGGAAGAGAACTGGATTTTGGGTAGAATCAAAAAGGAAGATGAGGAAAAGGAAATGGTGGTTAGGATCATAGAAGACGGTGGGAAAATTGTGGCCGAAGGAGAAGTTGAAAAGCTTAGCAGATGGATTGAAAGGCACGTGGCGGAAATCCGTTTTGGAATGTTGCCTGGAAACGAAAAACAGACCTTGGAGATGGTAAATGAGCTGTGCTTAAAGGCTAAGAAAATTGGAATCGAAGTCTTGCAATATTTCCATCTTGAGACTCAAAAGGCAGGAATTGAGATAATGAAAAAAGCTGGATTTTCAGAATTTGGCAGAGCTGAAAAGTATTATAAGCGCGGAAATGAATATATCGATAGGATTTATATGCAGAAAATTTTATAATATTATTGGCGCAGCAATTGTATGAAATATTTTCATATTCATTAAGGAAATTAAAAAGGAGCCATGTATCTTTTTATGCTACGTAACATGTTATGTAGCAAGCAGGATTTAAATAAAAATAAACAACATAAACCCAGCAATTGAAATTTCTAGCTATCGCAATAAATTTCAATTATGAATCAGAATTAATTATGAATATTTTTGAAAGAATTAAGTATGATTTGTGGCCATTTTTGAAGACAAAACTTTATTTTTGGTGGTGGGTTGTTAAGTATAAAGGCAAGAAGAATATTCCCAGAGATGTCATTTTTGCGCAAATGGTAAAGAGCTTGGAAAGAATGTCTCAAAATCTACAATGTGCTCGTGCAAGCGCGATGAATGATGCCGATACTAACAAAGATGAAATGCGGGAAATATACGATGCTATCAAAAAGGCAGAAAACCTCCAGCAAGAAATCGAAAACATTCAAAAAAAACAACAATTGAAATTTCTAGCTATCGCAATAAATTTCAATTGCTGGTCGTAATATAAAAAGTGTGGATACTAAAACAAAGAATATTTCAAAGACGATATTAAAAAGCATTCTGGTGTGTGGTGCGTTTGTTGTGGCATCGACATCACCAACATTTGCTCGAAAGTTGATCCCTACATTGATCAAGGACTTTGAATTTGAACAAAAACGCAAAAAGAAACGTGACCAGTTGGATAAATTTTACAATTCTTTCTATTATCTTCGCAAGAAGGGCTTACTGAAAATGGAATATAAGGGAAAGCAGCTTCATGTTTCATTGAGTGAGGAGGGAAAAGTTCTTGCTGAAAAATATTCGATAGATGAACTCAGAATCAAGAAGCCGAAAAAATGGGACAAAAAGTGGCGAATTTTGATTTTTGACATAGAAGAGAAATATAAATCAAGACGCGAAGCACTAAGAGGTAAGCTAAAAGAATTGGGTCTATATCAGCTTCAAAAAAGTGTGTGGGTCTGCCCGTATCATTTTCAGGAGGAGGTCGATGTGCTAAAAAACTTTCTTGGATTTACTGGTGGAGAGATGACGACCATGATTGCAACCGAAATTGAAAAAGAAAATGAATTGATGATTTTTTTCAATTTGAAATAGGTGATCAAAGTTTAGGCAATTGAAATTTCTAGCTATCGCAATAATTTTCAATTCCTGCTAAAATTGTGGTGAGGAAAATTGGCAATAAGTGATTGGTAATACGGCTATTGATAATGAGGTAATTGATAATAAATGATTGGTAATAAGTACATATAATTATGGGTGCATACAATTTCACAAAAGAGAGGAAGAAGATTTACCAGCTTCATGCTGAGGGTAAATTTTTTCGGGATATTGCGAAGGAATGCAAGATTTCTGCCACTAGGGCTCATCAGATTGTGAGGCGCATTGAAGAAAACGTGCCAAAGGAGGAATTGGAAAAGATTAGGGAACAGGTTGCTCGTCAGAAGCATATTCTTGCTAAGAAGCAGTAATTCTACGATATGGAATTTGAACTGAAAAGAAAAGTTATTCTATATGAAGGCAAGAGCCGTGTTTGGCATATGATTTTTCTTCCTAAAGGACTTTCAAGAGATCTGAAGAAATTTTTTGCGGAAATGACCGGAGGTTTTGGATCATTGCCAGTGGAAGTTACGATTGGAAAAACCACTTGGAAAACTTCTATTTTCCCGGAAAATAAAAAAGGCGCATTCCTTCTTTTGCTCAAAGCTGAAGTGCGCAAAAAAGAAAACATTAAAGCAGGGGACATGAAACATCTTTTGCTGAAAATTCTAATATAAATTTTTGTTAACACTTGCCCTGGACAAGTTTTTGCAAAGACTTGTGTGCAATAAATTAAAAATCAGCCTCAATGTTTCGAGTGCGGATTTTTTTGTGTGAATTGACACGAGCTTTGATCTAGCGGTGGATGGATGCTCTTACTTTGAATTTGAAATCTCCCAATTGTAGCAAGGCTTTCATCTTAATGATTGTCATAACTAACCTCATAACTAACCTCATATTGACATATTTGTTTCAATAGGCTAAAATAATTTCTTGCTGGAGCTAAGAGATCATGCAAAGTTCTTTCATTTTTTCAAAATAAAAATATTTTTCCTAGGAGGAAGATTTGTACATTTTCACTAACATTGAAGCATTGGTTGGCAGAAGTAGGGCTGAAGTGGACATGCAGTGCGCATATTGCTTCGAAAGTTCTGGAGAGCTGAACATTAAGGCATCTCAGGACTATTTTTTCATCCAGGGTCACAGAACATATGATCGTATTTCGAGAGGGAATGCAATCACGGGTTCAGTGAATGAATTCATCCCTTATATCCCGCGTAATTTTCTGGAAAAATTAGCAAATCCAAGGATCAATTCAAAAAAATTTCAGGACAGGATAAGGCAACATAGGATGTGCCACGAATGTTACAGGAAACTTTTTCGCTTTTTCCACGGGGAGCTTTTCTTTCCAAGCAGTCGCACTCAGCGATTGAGTGTTATCACGAGACATACAATGCGCATTTATACTTCGATGCCTGATAGGGAATATGTTTGCCAATGTTGCGACGTTCACATCCCTAGCAGCACGGTGTATGGAAGAAGAGGGCATCATGACAAGATATGTCGTTGCTGCTTGAAGTTGCTGGCAAAATACATAGGGGAGGAATTTTCTTATTAAGAAGAAAGGAGACGGACATTGCAAATGCAGTGCCCGTCTTTTGATATGTTCATGGCAACTTTGTATTCAATTTTTTCACTCATATATCGGGCAGAAGATAAGGAGTGGTTGAATTAATGAACAATTAATGGTAGATTTTAATCATAAGCGATAAAAATATAAAATGGAGAAAGAAAAGGTGGCAGAAATGATCTGCGCTCACTGCGGCTATATCGGAAAAACGGAAAGATTTTCCAAGGGAAGTTACTTGTTGGAAATTATTCTTTGGATGATGTTGTTTGTCCCAGGAACTCTCTACACTACCTGGAGGTTTTTTAATGAATATCATGCTTGTCCGATTTGCAGGAATATGACGATGACTCCTTTGGACAGCACGCTTGGAAAAAAGATTGCCAATGAAAAAGAAAGAATGAATGAGCCGATAACCAAAAAAGAAGTCCACAACTTCCTAGCAAGACTTTTTTATGGAAAATAAAAGTATAATATTTCTAAGCAAGCTCTGGGCCCGAAGGGCTCTTGCGGCAAGCTGCAAGATATTAAACTTTTGTTATCTGCGCTCGCTCGGAAATGAAAGTGTACTTTCATTTCGCTCGACTTCGCTTGATAATAAATTGTTTTTAATTCTGCATGACATCCGCAGCGCTTACAATGTGGGCGCTATTTTTCGCACTGCTGATGGCTCCGGTGTCAGCAAGATTTATCTCTCTGGCTACACTCCCGCTCCTGCTGAGGATGACAAGTTGGCAAAGAGCAGAGCTGACAAAATGATTGAAAAAACAGCACTGGGCGCCGAGCAAAGCGTTTCCTGGGAGAAATGTGACGATTTGGGAAAGCTCCTTGAAAGTTTGAAAGAAGAAAATTTTTCAATTGTCGCTCTGGAAAAAAATGATGATTCGATTGACATCAGGAAATATGATAAGAAATTTCCAATGGCCATTATTTTGGGAAACGAGGTTGATGGCGTTGATCAAAGTGTTTTGGAAAAATGCGACGCAGTCGTCTCCATACCTATGCGCGGCAAAAAAGAATCGCTCAATGTTTCAGTGGCGGCCGGGATCGCAATGTATGAAATGTTGAGCTAAATTTTGACCTAAACCTTATGAAACTTCCCAGCATGTTCCATGTGTACATTCTTTTGTGCGCCGACAAGACTTTGTATACCGGAATCACTAATGATTTGGAGCGTAGAATTCTTGAACACAATGGAAGTCCTAAGGGCGCCAAATATACCGCACATCGACAACCGGTCAAACTTGTTTTTTCAAAATCTTTGAAAAACAGATCACTTGCCTCTAAGGAAGAATGTCGCATAAAGAAATTGTCCAGACAAGAAAAGCTGGATTTGATTGGGGAAAAATGATTTGATTCGAAAAAAATATTTTTAGTAAATTTGTGTTGGCATGTTTTTGAAAAAGTGCTACAATGAAAATATCAATAAAAACAAAACAATGGAAACAAAAAAAATATCTCCAAAAAAAGTAGCCACTAAGAAATCAGTGAAAGCTCCGGTCAAGAAAGTTGCGGCAAAAAAAGTTGCAATCAAAAAGGCGGCAGTCCTGACACGCACTATCGAGAAAAGTCCTGCCAAGAAAATTTCAAAGACCAAAACCATGCAGTCTGTAAAAAAAGTCATTGAGGTGAAAAAGACGGGGCACAAGCATTCTAAGGTCAAGAGATATTCATACATGACCCTCTCGATCATTTTTGGATTGCTGCTTGGAACCTTCGTGCAGGCCTTCGTCGAATTGGTTTACATGCGGAAATCATTGGTGGATACCGGAATGATGAAGACCAACTATTTTATGGGATTTCCCTCATATCTGCCGGTATTTGCAAGCGTAATGTTCATATTGGGCGGACTTAGTTTCGGAATATGGCTTGGCTTTTGGGGATGGAAATATGTCTACATCGAACACAGACATCGTACTCGCAGAACTTAGCTCAATTTCATCATCCAAACCATCGACTTCCCGTCGGTGGTTTTTTTGTGATCAGTCAGACATGCTGCAAAAAACAATTTTGTATGGATTATGCTGATCGTCTAAGTCCTGTTAGTATTAATAGATAATATAGGATAGAATACAAAAAGATAATTTAGTCCCATCTCTTATGTCTCATAAATCTGAATTCACCCTTGAACAAGAATTGGAAAAATATTTTTCCTTTTCTGCTTTTCGCGTGGGACAAAAAGAGATTGTCGAGAGCGTGATAGCTGGCCGCGATGTGGTGGCATTGATGCCGACCGGGGGAGGGAAATCTCTTTGCTTTCAATTGCCGGCAATCATGAGCGATCGTGTCAGTATTGTGATTTCACCTCTGATCGCCTTGATGCAGGATCAAGTGGACGCACTCAATGCCAGAGGCATAGCCGCAACTTACATCAACAGCTCACTTTCCCAGGATGAAATCGCTGAGCGATTCTATGAAATAGAGAAAGGACAGACAAAAATCATCTATGTGGCGCCGGAAAGATTTGGGAATCCCCAGTTTCAGAAACTTTTTTCCAAATTGGAAGTGTACATGGTGGCTGTGGATGAAGCTCACTGCGTTTCGCAATGGGGACATGATTTTCGTCCTGACTACATGGCCATCAAGGAATATATCGGAATGCTCAAATCTCGTCCAATTGTGGCAGCGTTCACGGCAACCGCTACACCTGAAGTCAAAGATGATATCGTGGTACGTCTGGGGATGACTGATCCGGATGTCTATGTGCGCGGATTTGACAGGCCGAACCTTAAATTTTTTGTCAGAGAGAATTTGAAAAAGAAAGACAGGATCGTTGAAGCTCTCAGAATCACCAAATCAATTCCTGGAAACGGAATAATCTATGCAATCACTCGCAAGGAAACCGAGGAGTTGGTAAAATTTTTTGCCATGCATGGTGTGAATGCTGCTGCCTATCATGCTGGAATGCCGGCGCACAAAAGAAGCCGCATCCAAAGTGATTTCATGGAAAATAAATTCAAGGTAATAGTGGCAACCATTGCTTTCGGCATGGGCGTGGATAAGGCTGACATCAGATTTGTGATCCATGTTGGAATGCCATCAAGTCCCGAGGGATATTATCAGGAGGCTGGAAGGGCTGGGCGCGATGGAGAAGCATCTTTTTGCATCTTGCTTCACAGCAAAAGTGATGTAAGTTTGCACAACTATTTCATCATGGCCAATAAGGGTGAAATGATGGCGCAAGGTAAAGATTTCCATCAGGCCAGACAAGTTCTAAGTATAAAATACGCTCGTCTGGATAAGATGAAGGAATACGTGAGCAACAAGAGTTGCAGAAGACTTTTACTGTTGGAATATTTCGGTGATCCGGCCGTGAAAAATCATAGCGGGAATTGTGGCGGTTGCGACGTGTGTCTGGATTATAAATGGGAAAAATCTGCCCAGTCTCAGGATTCGGAAAAAGATGTTAAAGTTAAAAAAATAAGGAAGTCGAAAGATGAACTAGGCGCAACTGTTTTCGAAAGCGTGAAACTTTATCAGCAAAAATATTCAGTGGATAAGATCGCTAAAATTAGGTCACTGGGAGTGAGCACCGTTTTTGGACATCTGACTGATTGGTACAGAGCTGGCGGAGATCTTCATGTTGAGGACTTTGTGTCTTCACAAGAAGAGGACAATATCATCAAAGTTCTGACTACCACTAAAGAATTTCAGAGATTGAAAGATGTCAAAGAAAAATTGGGAGACAGTATAAGCTATGAACAAATTCGTCTGGTTCTTGCAAAAAGGCAGCGCAATTCTAAAAAAAATTCATAAAAATATGAGCGAGAAAATTAAAAAAAAGAAAAAACCTCTAACCAGGAAAGAGGCAATCAGAAAGAGCAACAAAGATTTCCGCGCAATGGCCAGGCAGCTTGCAAAAACCATGAACAGTGAGAACTTGATGACATCCAAGAAAGTGAACAAATAAAATTATTAAATACTTAAGTAGTTGATTGTTACATTGCTCCATTGTTTCATTGTTATGTTGTATTGAGTTTTGAACAATGTGACCATCTGACCATATAGCAATATAAATTTATGGAAGAGATTTTGAAAAAACTTGAGGAGCAACAAATTAAAATTGATGCGATGTATGCATCAGTTGAAAAATTGAGAAAATATTTTCTTTGGACGTTGATCATAACAGTCGGCACCATCGTTCTTCCTATTATAGGCATGATGATAATCTTGCCTTCCATTATCAGCACGCTCTCTAGTGCTTACGGACTTGGCCTTTAGGAATCAGAAAAAAGTAAGCAAAAAACCAGCATAATTAAAATTTGCTGGTTTTTTGTTGTGTCAGGCTGTGCATAACTATTAGTTGAGGCCTCTTGAAGCCATTTTTGACGATGTCGATTGTGTTGACAGGTGGATGAGTGTGGAGTAGAATTGCATTGTAGTGGAGATAAGTGGAAGAAAGTGGTGAATAAATAGCTTCTAGTCATTAGCTCTTAGCTTCTAGGAAAGAAGACTGAAAGCTGAAAGCTAGTAGCTGAAAGCTAAAAATGTTTATCGGAGAATACCAGCACAATGTTGATCCTAAAAAGCGAATAGCGCTTCCTTCGAAGTTTCGAAAGGAACTTGGAAACAAGGTTGTCGTGACTCGCGGCTTGGACAAATGTTTGTTTGTATATCCGATGAAAATCTGGAAAGATATCGCAGAAAAACTTGGAGCATTTCCGATAGGGGAATCGGGAACTAGAAGTTTTGTGCGCGTGATGCTTGCCGGAGCAGTTGATTGCGACATCGACAGTCAGGGGCGAATTCTTTTGCCCGAGTATCTGAAAGAATATGCAGCTCTTGA
Organism: uncultured Bdellovibrionales bacterium; assembly: GCA_964485555.1. Classification (GTDB taxonomy): domain Bacteria; phylum Patescibacteriota; class Minisyncoccia; order Moranbacterales; family GWC2-37-73; genus GWC2-37-8. Next base: position 5,837 of record CAZAJN010000021.1, on the reverse strand, counting down.
TAAAAATGTTACGGTGGCCGGTGTCTTCAATCGTTTGGAGATTTGGGATGAAAACAAATGGATTGAATATAGGACGAAGGCTGAAGAAAATTCCGATGATGTGGCTGAAAATCTTGGAAAGTTGGGAATCTATTAATAGTGACTAGCAACTAGAAACCAGTAACTAGAATAAAAAAAATTATTTCTTTGGTTACTGATTACTAGTTACTGATTACGAGTTACTGTATGACTTCTATTCATAAAACCGTATTGCTGAAAGAGACAGTTGATGCCCTTAATCTCAAGCCTGGAATGGTTGTGGTTGACGCAACTTTGGGAGGTGGAGGACATGCGGGCGAAGTTCTTGCGAAAATTGGAAAGACTGGAAAGTTGGTAGCTTTTGATCAGGATCAAAGCGCATTGGACAGGTTCGAAAAAAAACTTGAAGCTGGTAGCGATGAAAAAGCTGAAATAATTTTGTTTCATGATAATTTCTCAGCGCTAAAAGATAGACTAGCTTCTGTTGATATCAACCGTGTGGATGCGATTTTGGCAGATCTTGGCATTTCATCTGACCAGCTCGAAGACGCTCATCGCGGAATCAGTTTCCAAGGCGACTCGCCATTGGACATGAGGATGGATCTTTCCAAGGGAATCACAGCAGCTGATATAGTGAACACGTACAGCGAAGATGACCTTGTGAGAATCCTGAAAGAATTTGGAGATGAGCAATATGCGCGTTCGATTGCGAGAAATATCTTGAAACAGCGCGAAGAAAAAGAATTTACACGAACATCTGAATTGGTGGAATTAATCGAAAGATCTGTTCCCGGTCAATATAAAAGAAAAAAGATACATCCGGCCACGAAAACATTTCAAGCCTTGAGAATTGAGGTCAACAAGGAATTAGAATCCTTGAAAATCTTTCTTTCTGATGCGGTAGAAATTTTGAAACCTGGCGGCCACCTGGCAATCATAACTTTTCACTCAGGTGAAGACGCTATGGTCAAACATACGCTGAGGGATAATGCAAGGGGATGCATTTGCCCACCGGAATTTCCCGTGTGTTTGTGTGGGAAAAAGCCATTGGTGAACTTGATCACAACCAAGCCGATCGCACCTAGCAAAGATGAGGTTTTAGAAAATCCTCGTGCCAGGAGCGCCAAGCTGAGAGTGATCGAAAAAGCTTGATGCGAATTAAACAATTAATTTCTCTGGGGGGATCCATGAGAAATGATAAAAAGAACTGTTGTCATTAGGAAGAATTCCTATTGCGGACAACCAAATACAAAAAGAAACTTAGAATTTAAGAAACCGATACAAACGGTTAATGCTGCTGGATTCATTAGTCCGGTGTTTGTTGTGCTTGCTTGCACTGCATTTTCAGGTTTGTTTTATATCTATTCCGTGAACCAGACCGCAGTCAAAGGTTTGGCTATTCGAAATGCGGAGAAAGAAATTTTTCAGCAGCAGAAAAATAACGAAGCTTTGAAGATTAAGGAGGCTGAGCTCAAATCTTTGTATCACATTGAAGACTCATCAAGAAATCTGAACATGATTGATGCCTCGAATGTGAAATATCTTGAAGAAAATCAATCAGTAGCTTTCAATGTTCCCAGATAAGATGACCTGTTAACGTGTTTTGTTGATAACGTCAATAAGGAATAAGTTCGAGCAATGTTCGAATGATTTTCCATTACCGGATGAAACACATAAGAAGAAAAACTATATCAAGCGGCTCTTCAGAAGAAAAAAACTGGAGAATATATGGACTGGCGGGTTTCATTTTTTTTGCGTCAATCTGCATCATTGGCAAGCTTTATGTTCTTCAAGTTCTAAGGCATGGCATGTACACCGACATGGCTGAAAATCAGCATGACAGCGTGACGGAAATTTCAGCCAAGCGAGGTGAGATTTTTTTGCAAGATGAGAACAATCAGCCGTATCCAGTGGCTGTCAATCGCGAACTGCAAATGGCCTATGCTGTGCCAAGGGAAATGAAAGACGCTCTGGGATCAGTTGAGAGATTGTCTTCAATTCTTGGTTTGGACAGGGAGCTGTTGAAAAATAAGTTGGATGATCCGAATGATATGTTTGAAATTCTCAAGCATAAACTTTCTGAGCAAGAGGCTCAAGATATCAGGGACGCCAAAATTGACGGCATATATCTGAAAGGTGAAAATTTCAGATACTACCCGGCCGGAGAATTGGCTGCTCAAACAATTGGCTTTGTCGGTTCAAATGGTGGTTTGCAAAAAGGTATGTATGGACTTGAGTCTTTTTGGGAGCAAGCTCTTCGTGGAGAGGCTGGATCTATAAAGCAAGAAGGTGATGCCAGAGGAAGATGGATTCCAGTAAGTGATCGAGACGTGCAAGCAGCTAAACATGGCCCTGATCTGGTTTTGACGATCAACCATACTGTGCAATTCGAAGTCGAAAAAATCGTGAAGGAAACGATGGAAAAATTCAGCGCTGACAGTGCAACCGTGATTGTGATGGAACCTAAGACTGGAAAAGTGTTGGCCATGGCGAATCAGCCAAGTTTCAATCCTAATGAATATTCGCAAACTGAAGACATCGGACATTTTGTCAATCCTGCTGTCAGTGAGCCTTATGAATCAGGATCTGTTTTCAAGGCTTTCACGGAGGCGATCGGGCTTGATGACGGAAAAATAACACCGACCATGACCTATGTGGACACCGGAGTGGTCAAGGAGGCTGGATATGAAATTAGAAATTCAGATTTGAAGGCTAACGGAGTGCAGACAATGACCCAGGTGCTTGAAGAATCCTTGAATACTGGAGTAATTTATATAGAAAAATTGGTTGGCAACAGGAATTTTGCAGAATATGTGAAGCGTTTCGGTTTTGGAGAGAAGACTGGCATTGATCTTCCAAGTGAAGTTGGCGGAAACATAAAAAATCTGAATAATTTGAAGTCTGATATCAATTTTTTTACAGCTTCGTTCGGACAAGGCATTTCCGTTACTCCCATCCAGCTGACTGCTGCCTACAGCGCTTTGGCCAATAAGGGTGTCCTCATGAAACCGCAAATCGTTGACAAGCTTGTTTTCAGTGATGGACATGAGGAGATGATTCCACCACAAGAGGTCAGGCAAGTCATTTCTGAAGCGGCAGCTGAGCAAACAAGTCAGATGCTCAGGGCGGTCGTTGTGAATGGACATGGGAAGCGTGCGGATGTTCCTGGCTATTTGGTGGGTGGAAAGACTGGTACCGCTCAAATCGCAAAAGCTGGAGCTAGGGGATATGAAGAGGGTATCAACGTGGGGTCTTTTGCGGGATATGCACCTATCAATGATCCTCAATTTGTAGTTTTGGTTAAAATAGTTAATCCGAAAGGTGTTGAATGGGCGGAATCTTCCGCTGCTCCAACTTTCGGGAAGGTGATGAAATTTTTGCTTGAATATCACAAAGTAAAACCTACCGAAGATCCTAAAACAAGCCCATTGGCTAAAATGGTTTCAGTGCCTGTTGAAGTCGAAACTGCCACTGTGGTTCATGCTCAAGAAGATGACAAAAAGGACGACAAGAAGGATGACAAGAAAAAATGAAGATAGGTGAGTGGTGAAGCATCGATGTTGCTATTGGAAAACCTTGATAATAAAGAGCATTTGTCATATACTTAAAATTCATATTTAAGATAAATCAATGAAACCACGGAAAATCATAATTCTAGAAAAGATTTTGCGCCTGATGGCTGAAATGGTCCTTTTGCGTCATAAGCCAAAAGTTATCGGCATCACTGGATCTGTGGGGAAGACATCGACCAAAGCTGCTGTTTTTGCAGTGCTTTGTTCTAAATTTAATGTGCGTGAGAATCAGAAAAATTATAACAACGAGATAGGGATACCGCTCACCATCATCGGGGCATCAAGCGGAGGCAAGAATCTTTTCAAATGGATTTGGATCCTTGTGAAATGGATCATCACCTTACTTAATCCTAGATATCCTGAGATTTTGATTTTGGAATTGGGCGTTGATCGTCCGGGTGACATGGCGTATTTCATGTCGTTTATTCATCCTGACATCAGCATAATTACCAACATTTCAGCGAGTCACATAGAATATTTTGGAACTGTCGATAACATTGCCAAAGAAAAAGGAATCCTGGTTGAATCTTTGAAATGGGATGGCTACGCTTTGTTGAACGGAGATGATGAAAAAGCATTAGCCATTTCGAATCGAACAAAATCCCAGGTTATCACTTTTGGAAAAAATGAAAAGCACGTGATAGGAGCTTCTGGTATAATATACAACTACCAGGCAGATGCTCCTCAGGGAATAAGTTTCAAATTGAATTATGATGGAAAAAACATCCCGATCAGGCTCAAAAACATTTTGGCTGAACATCAGGTGTATGCAGCTTTGGCGGCGGTGGGTGTGGGCATTATTTTTAAGATGAATTTAGTTGAAATTGCCAGTTCGCTTGAATCATTGAGATCACCAGCAGGTAGGATGAATTTGCTCGAGGGCGAAAATGGCACTTTCCTTATCGACGACACCTACAACGCATCTCCTGTTTCGACAATTGCAGCGATAGATGTGCTTGCGCAAATGAAAGCCAACAGAAAAGTTGCAATTTTGGGAGACATGTTGGAGCTTGGAGAACAAACCAAAAATGGGCACAGGGAAGTGGCCAAGAAAATCTTTGATTGCAATGTCGATATGTTCATAGCTGTCGGATCACGCATGCAGAGCGCTATTGATGAATTGGTGGCGCTTGGATATAAAAATAAAATAATGCAATTCGACGATACCATGCAGGCTGTGGAAAAAATAAACCATGTTTTTCAGCAAGGAGATTTTATCTTGATCAAAGGTTCGCAAGGCATGAGAATGGAAAAGATCGTGGCTGGCTTGTTGAAAAATGCAGATGACAGCGAAGAACTTTTGTGCCGTCAGTCCAAGGAATGGAGGAGGAAACCTTTCAAGAAACCATAATAATATATATTGTATCAATTCTCTATTGACAAAAACAAAAACCAGAGTACAGTTCAACTTAATGAAGTCTTAATGTTTCATATTGCTGTTTCCTCATATTTTTTTATCACCAACATCCAAAAGGAGGGTGGAAAATGAAAAAAAACGAGTGCAAATTGATGATTCAGCTTCTGGGTCAAAGCGGCATGGGCGAGGTAACCGCAAGCGTATTGCTTTCAATGAAGGGTTTTCCTGTTGAAATCCCGGGAGTCAGAAGAGGTGCAGTATGCTGCTGACCGCGATGTTTTGCAACATCATCATCGCTTTGCGAGAATTGGTCAAAAAACATGGCAGTTTGCGCAAGTTGAAAAGAAAATATGTTTGCGGCGAATTAACGGGAAATGACCTACATTCGTTTGAAAAAGCTGCATATTCACTTTTCATATACTTTGGCTGGTTTTACATCATCTAGGACATTAGTCCAATTAATGTGCCCTTGTGCTCTCCAAAAGGATTGAGCGCAGGGGTTTTCTTTTTGTTCTGATATTTTAAAAGACCCTTGAAGGGTCTTTTAAAATATCCTATGTATCGCTACGGGGAATTACGCCTCGCCATCTGCTGATGGCTCGTTGCCCTCGGCAGAGCTGAATGCCCTGCCTGCCGGCAGGCAGGTCGTATTCCTCGCATTCATCTACGTTCGATTATTCGCCTTCGCTCATATCTCACTTCTGCCGGTTCGATTCCCCGTAGCACAAATTTAAAAGCCCTTTGATGGGGCTTTTAAAAATTTGTATCGCTAGCAAAGTTACGCGTCGTTTTCTGCTGAAAACTCCTTGCCCGCGGCAGAGCTGAACACTCGTATTCCTCGCATTCATCTACGTTCGATTATTCGCCTTCGCTCATATCTCACTTCTGCC
>CAZAJN010000020.1:0-1838 GCA_964485555.1 uncultured Bdellovibrionales bacterium | reverse complement strand
TTGCAGTTTCTGCAGATTGAAAATGTGCTGGAACCTTGATGATTAACGAATAAAATTATTTGCAGTTTGTTTGAAAGCGCATAGCGGATTTCTTCTTGAAGTTTCAAGCTCAGCAGGGAATGGTTGGGTTTCTTTTTTCCGTCAAAACTTGTCCATTTTTCTTTGCGCATGTCGACGAGATTGAAACTAGTAACTGGTAACTTGTAACTAGAATTAGGAATAGATAGTTTGGGTAATTCTAGGAGACTGTATTCTCCGGTCTGGGATTTGTAGAATGTTTCGATGCGTGGAGTGGCTGTGCCTAGCACGATTGGGCATGAAAAGATGTCAGATAACATCTCAGCGCCAAGTCGTGCGTCATAGCGAGGATTCATGTCCCATTGCTTGTATGACATGTCCTGTTCCTCATCGATGATAATAAGTCTTAGTTTTTTGAATGGCGCAAAGATTCCGATTCTGGTGGAGATGATAATTTTGGCCTCTCCTGATCTGATTTTTTCCCAATTGGCAAAAAATTCTCCTTTGCCAAGCTTGCTGTGCAGGACAATAATTTCTTTCTGATCAAAATATTCACCATAGCGTGCGATGGCTTGCGGTGCCAAGGTGAGTTCTGGTAATAAAATCAAATATTGCGCTTCGGGGCTAGCTTCTTTTAATTTCAAAATTGAATGAAGATACACTTCGGTTTTGCCGGAGGAAGAAGGACCATACAGTAAAAATTTCCAATTTTCTCCCCGACGGGATAAGCTTGGTGCAAAAATTTCCAATTTCCAATCACTTTTTGCTATCGCAAAAACAGCTGATTCTTGTTTGGGTGTTAATTTGATCTCAGGTTTTACTGGATACTTGATTCCTGCCCTGCCTGCCGATAGGCAGGGTTCTTGATTCTTGATTCTCGCGGTTACTCTTTTGGGCAGAAAATGTTTCAAGACGACGCCCAGTGAGGTCAAATAATGATCTGATATCTGCTTAGCTAAAATAATCTGCTCTGGGGTGAGAAAATTTTCCTGAAGATTTTTTGAAATTGTTTTCAGTTTGTATGCTCTTGAATCGTCTTCGTTCGGTTGGCAGGCAAGTGCGACGCCTTCTGTTTCACGGTTAAAAAGCGGGATCAAGACCAGCGATCCAGGTTTGATTTCCACCGATGATTCATAGGAAAAATATTGCTGCCTAGTAAGAGGCAGTCTGGCAATGGGAGCAACGTCTATGACAAATGTCTTATTTGAGTCTGGCATTTGTATATTGTAGCAGATTGGGAATAAGATTTATACTTGACTTTTTGGCGAAAAAGGAGTATAATGTACAAATGGGTTAAAAGGAGGCTGTCTGCAAGGCAAGTCTCTTTTTTATTTAAAAAAACATTGATTTAATGCTTATATATGCTAGAATAAGGCAGATATAAATTACTAATAAAATGTCATGCTGAATTAATTTCAGCATCTATACAAGTTTTAGGTATACTTAGATTCTGAACCCGTTTGCTGCCGAGGCAGGCAAATTCAGGATGACAAAGCAAGGATATGCAGAAAAAGAAAATATTTGTGGAAATAAATGTGCCAAATGCGCTGAAGAAGCGCTTGGCTCAAATTGTGTCAAAATGGGAGGATTTGCCGGTAAAATGGATGAAAGAGGAAAATTTCCACATTACAGTGGCTTTTGTAGGATATGTCGATGAAAGTATGATTCCTGAAATCTGTGAGAAAGTTGGAGATGCGACTGTCGATTTCGAATCCTTTGATTTGGAGTTTGATAAAATTGAAATTGGTCCAAGTCTGGAGGATCCTCGCATGGTCTGGCTTTCCGGCCAACCTTGTCCTGAGCTTGGCTGGCTCAATGAA
>CAZAJN010000019.1:0-7407 GCA_964485555.1 uncultured Bdellovibrionales bacterium | reverse complement strand
AAAAGCTTTACGATATACAAAGAAGTTTCGGTGACTCAAATGAAAAATTCTGAAAATTCGCCAATATATTTCGGTAACCTTTAATTATGATCTATAGCGACATCTTATCCACACTTCAGTAGCTGATTCTACACCAATAGATATTCATATATTTCATATTTGAAGGGCTTTTTTCAATCAAAATTAAAAAAAGCTCAACAAATGAGCTCTTTTTTGAGAATGACACTTACAAGTTCAATTATAATGAGGCCATCAGGGACTATTCGTCATTCAATTTGTTGAAATACATCGTCACATCACTGATCCATTTTGGTGCCCCGGCATCTCCAGAGCATGAAGTTCCGCATTTCCAAGTGTCGACCATCTTAGCCGGCGTGTCCTTGCCATGCTCTTCAACCAATGTCGCAATTCGTTTTGAAACGGTTTCTACTGCATCCTTTGGGCTGTTGAAGCATGTGTGCCCGCCGGTTCCCATGAGTTTACGCTTACCACGATATCCCCAATAATTGAAACAATCCTGACCATTAAGAACAGGTGCGCGCTCTCCCCAGGCACTCTCTTTTTTGGCGATAGCTATCACGAAAGCAGCCACAGTACGATCTTGCTGAGCGATATAGGGAGCCATCTTTTCAATGGGATAACCCTTGACCATTTCGCGTATCTCTTTTTCAAGATATTTCTTGTCGTTCTCCTTTTCTATTTCCAAAACCTGCTTGGTAAATTCTTCCACGTCATTGCTCGTATCAGCAATGGCCGATCGCTGAGAGGAAACTATTTGGGAAACAGGAACCGTTGGCAGCGACTGATCAGCAGCTGCACCTTGTCCCAAATAGCGATAGACGAAAGTCATCATCACCATTCCGAAAAGGACGGAGCCGACCATTGATAGATTCCAAAGCCTCACCATTGAAAAATGGCTGCTTATTCCTTCAGAAGCTTGCGCGATCGACTCATTGAGTTTCGCATAGCGCTGTTCAAGGATATCAAGCAAGAAGCTTGTTTGAGTCGGTTTTCGATAGACGAAATCACTTACAATCCTGCTGCTGAGCGAATCCCATTTGCCTATCTTGCGATCAAGCTTCACTCCGGAGCGAATCTTGGCGAATTCTTTCGGAGTCATGTACAGCTTGGAATCCTCGGTGTAGAAGCTGCTTGTTTTTTTGCCACGTGAAAAAAGAGTGGAATTGAATTTTCCAGGGTTTAGAATCTTATTCAAATCATTTTTCCTATGCTGCCCCGCCGAACACGTGATGTCAATAAATTTTTGTTTTTTTTCTTTTGTCATCTTCAACTCTTAACGATTAAAATAGGACGTTTCTGAACCGAACAATCAACGTCCCGTCCTCAAGCTGAATCGAAGCTATTCCATTCCAATTTCTTTTTTCAAGTATTTCTTGACCTCAACCTCTCCTATGTAGCATTTTCCACGAGCCCACAGGAATGGAACACCGACTTTGGCTGGATCCAGAGCGCAAGCCTCTGATCTGGCCCTCATCTCCATGTCGCTTGCGGCGTCATGCCAAACTTCTTTTTTGACGAAAGATATTTTGCTTTCAACTTTGTTCTCATCGATGAATTTTTCAATATTGTTACAATGAGTACATTCCTTGCCATAATAATAAACCATATCGGCTTTGAAATCGCCGCTCTGCTCAACTTCCACATCAACAACATTGTCTTTTGAGCGCATCATTCCCCAGACAACAGTCACTCCAACAAGGATTGCGACGATAGCCAAAAGCCCCACTAAAGCTTTTTTATGTTTGCCGGAAAAATACTTTTTTGAATCAGAAGTTTCTTTTTTTTTCATTTTCATTTTGTAACAAATTACGATACCAACATTATATCATGATTTGATATTTTTAGAAACATTTTCCGAGAGCCATTCGTCTTCAGCGTTTGCCAATGAGTTTATATCTGTAAAAAATAAGGTAGCACGCGACTCCACCTGCGATCATCGTAAATGACAGGATTTGTCCAAGTGTGAACTGAGACAGAACAAAACCGATCTGAGGATCAGGCTCTCTGAACATCTCAGCCAATATTCTCAAAGTTCCATATCCGATCAGATACAGAAACAAAAATGAGCCTTTGACCAATTTGATTTTCCTAATTCTCCACAAGACAAAAAACAAAACAAGCCCCTCAAGAAAAGCCTCGTAGAGCTGGGAGGGATGCCTCAAGATCACTTGGTCGGTCAAAAAATACATCCCCAAAGAAGATTCCGTTGCTCTTCCGTAAAGCTCTCCATTCAAGAAATTTCCTATCCGTCCGAAAAAATAGCCGAGCGGTGCAGCCGGAATAACAAAGTCCGCCCAACCCAAAAAATTGATCTTTTTAAATTTAGTAAAGAAATAGCTCCCAATCAAAACTCCGATGAGCGCTCCGTGATAACTCATGCCATAAATTCCAACCAGCTTGCCTCCGACAAATGGCGAGATGATTGAAAGAGGATTCGAAATGAAAGATGAAAAATCGTAAAACAAGACAAATCCCAACCTACCGCCAACCAATGTCGCAAAAAAAGCCACCAACAGGAAGTCGACAATGAGAGCTGAATTTGCAAATTCATTTTTTTTATCCGCAACTTGAACAGTTTCATCAAACTCGCCATTCTTCAGTCTCCAAGACAAAACCAGATATGTCACCAAAAAACCTGCCGCATATGAAATGGCATACCACCTGACAGCAAACGACCCGATTGAGAAAGCAACCGGGTCTATGTGCTGAGGAAGATGTTGATAAAAATCAAGAACCATAACATACAAGCATTAAAACATACAATCATATAAGCATCGCAACAACACTACTGGGTTCTTCCGTGTTTCAATGTTTTAATGATTAAATGATTTTATGAATTAAATTTCTTCAATTCGGCTTTGAATTCCGTACCATAAATTTCCCATAGTGCAAGGAATAGAGCCACTATGATGGGACCGACTATGAAACCAAGGAATCCCAGCATGCTTATCCCTCCCAATGTAGCAAAGAAAACAATCAATGGATGCATCTGAGTGTCACTGCCGACAAGTTTTGGCCTAAGGAAATTGTCAATCGTTGAGATCACTCCTGCGCCGACGATCAAAATAGTCACACCTTGCCAAACGTTTCCCATCAGAAACATGATGATAGCGGCTGGTAGCCAGATAAGACCCGTGCCCAACATTGGAATAAGTGAAAGAAGCATCATGACAATACCCCAGACAATTGCTGATGGGATTCCAACTATAGCAAACAGAGTCGCCCCTATTGAACCCTGGACAAGCCCCACTATCAAAGTTCCCTTGATTGTCGCCCTGCTTATGGAAATGAATTTCTTGATCAGCACCTTCTCATGTTCATCTCGAAGAGGACTCAGATACATGATGTCTTTGACCAATTCCTTTCCTCCAATCAGGAAATAGTAAAGTGTGAAAAACATGATGACCGTAAAAAATATCAGACTAGCGACACTTTGATATGTTTTCTGAAAGATAGCAAAAGCGTTCTGTCCCAGCTGCGAGAATGAATTCCGGATCGTCTCAGCATTGACCAGATTATCAAAACCGACAGTTTTCAAAAGGATATTGTTATTAATGTTATTCACCATGTTATCCAAAAATTGCTGGGACTGTTGAGCTCCGAAAGTCGTGTGATAAAAATTAGAGGCCTCGTTCAATACCAGTCCGACAATAATCAGAAAAAACGAAGTGAAAGCTATTATCCCTAAAAATGAAATGAAAAAAGCGCTTATTTTCCTTCTATCGTTCGTCATCTTCACGAAGAAATTGTAAGGACGTTGAAAAACGACTGCCAGGATGGCGGCCAGCAAAATAGGCATCAGAAACGGCTTGAAAATGAAATACGTCAGGATGCTTATGCCGATCAGGATGAAAAAGAAGAAATAAACATTGTACCTTTTTAATTCCATATATTTTTTTTAAGAAATCATGTTGCTTTTAACTGCTGATTTGCTAAGATTATATCACATTAAACCTTTTTTTCAAACAAATTATTATATTAATACAATTATGGAGAACATTTCTTATGAATCTCATCGCGAACGTCTCATTGTCTCTGCTGATGATTTCGGAGTGAGTTCGCGCTGCAATCGCAACATACTCTACCTCATATCACTTGGAAAAATCGATCGCGTAGGCGTGATGACGCGAGGAATCATCACTGCAAAGGAAATAGCTGAACTCAACAGGAGCGGAGTGAAGATAGACATACATCTTGACATCCTGCACGAATTTGAAAATGAAAGAAAAAAGAGAGCTGGCGCATTTGCCAGAGTTTTTGGATTTTTAGGCAGAATGTTCCTGTTGGAAATATTGCCCGGCAAAGTGGAGACAGAATGGAAACGTCAAATAGTGATATTCCAACAAATGTTCGGCCGCAGTCCTGACGGAATCAGTTCACATGAGCACGTGCATTTTTTTCCACTTTTTTTCACAATCGCCCTAAAAATTCAAAAGGAATTTCTTATTCCCTATCTACGATTTGGTAGCAACATGAATTTGCGTCAAAACACCCTCGTCGCGCACATCCTGAGATTGCTGCGATTGCTCAATCTGAGAACCTTCCGACGGTCTTCTTGTGTTTCCTCGGATGAATTAGTCAGTCTGGATTGGCTGAAGAACATTGACCACTTCTTGAACAATTTGCCGGAAGGAAAAATTGAAATAGCTTGTCATCCCGAGCTGGCCGAAGACTTCGTCAAGATAAAAAAATATTTCTAGCAAATCACATGAAAAAAAGATGACTCTGACAGGAGTCATCTTTTTTGGACTTGCAGATAATGGTCATGCGCAATATATGGTTCCAATTGTTTAGCATCAAGTGCATTTTTTGTTTTGCTATTTCCTTTTTGAGCACGTCCTTGACCCAAATCTATGGTCGAGGACTCAAGAATTACTGTCGTAATTGTTGGCCAAAAAGAAAATAGCAAAACAAAAAACGCAGCCATTTTCTATGGAACTATATATTGCGCATGATCCCAGATAAGCTGTTATTTTCTTGAAAAAATATTCAGCAGAAAACCTACGATGACCGCAGAGGAAAACAAAAGAAGGTTCCTGACTATTTCAACCTCAGCTATCAAAGACAGGATGTTTTGATGCAAATAATAACCCAATGAAACAAATATAGCCACATTGATGAACGTTGCGCCGAAATTTGCCAAGAAAAATTTGCGCCACCCGATTCCCAATGTTCCCGCAATCATTGGACCAAAAAAACGTACCCCTGTTATCAGACGCAAGAAATATATGGTTTTGTTGATGTTGCCCACAACCAGGTTTTCATATTTTATGAGCTTATGCCTGCGCATCTTGCGATTAAACCTCTCCACCCAAGCGTTACCGGCAAAGCTGAGCCTGTAAAGGCCATTGTCCCCCACTATTGAGCCCAAAAATGCGACTGCAAATATCGTTTGAATGTCCAATTGGGAGGTCGCGCCAATAAAGCCGAATAGCAAAAGAGCCACCGCCTCCGGTAAGGGAATCACAAAACTGACCAATATTGAAAGAGCAAATATCGCAAAATAAGATCCGTTTTTTACGGAACTCATAATAAATCCGACTTCGCGGAAATTTTCATGAAAACTAGGATCAATCATATTGTCTACATAAAATCATTCAGCCATTTAAAGGTATGATTCGTCAGTCACACACAATTTCCGGATGTATAAATGTTTTTGTGTTTGAATGTTCTATGACATTTTTGAATCATTTGCTCAATCTGATGACGGCATTATTTTCAGCCAAAGGAGCCATGACGTTTATGCGCCCATTGGCTGATTTTGAAATCTGATATCCGGAAGTGCTCAAATCATCCGCAGATGGATCAATGGGAACTTCTGACAATACTTTTTTTTCAACCTCCAAAATGCCTGAGATATCGACAAATCCCTCGCAGGAAGATCCACTTCGACAAATCATTTTGGGATTTTCATTTATTGATTCCGGCAGTCCATTTTTCTTTGAATATTCATAGACCGCATTCAGAATGTTGACCACATCGCTCCTTCTTTGAGAGTTGCGCATTTCTACCATTTTCCTCTTCGGATTAACATAGAGAATTCCAGCAACAATAAAAAGCAGGAGCAACAAAACAATCCCGACTTTCTGCGCCACACTCAGATTTAATATTTTATTTTTTATTTTTCCTATATATTCCATAATGCTAAGATTATCTTATCGCAACCAGCAAACCCTATAATTTATAACATGCACTTGGAATTATAGCCAATTTGAAAGCACAAATCAAATCATTCAAGCTTGGAGCACATCCGAATGAATCAAAAGCATCTGTCTGCGCGTATAAATTTTTGCATGAAAAAAATCAGAGATTTTTCTGATTTTTTCTTATGATATAATCCGTAACAATAAAAACAAAATGAAAAAAAACGTACGCAAAGCCTTGGCAATTTCAGGCATGGCTATCGCCATCGGAACCTCCAGTTTAATCATGGATGCCAGCGCTAAAGAAGGAGTTCAGCGCTCTCACCAAGAACGCATAATCAAGGCCAAAAGCACAGAAAGCGAAAGGAGTTCAAACAAAAGCAGGGCTACGGTTGGAATCGTGAGAGCTGTTTCGGAAAATTCAATAACTTTCGAAAGAAGATCGAAAAAATTCACAGCGCGCATATCCGATGAAACAAGACTGCGTGATCGACTATGGAAAGATATTTCGATTTCGCAGATCAATGTCGGAGACAAAATCAAAGTTTTAGGGACTGTCTCGGATGAAATCATAACCGCCAAAACTATCCGCAGAGTTTCCGTCAAATAATACACCACTGATGCAATAAAACCGCCATTTTCTGGCGGTTTTATTGCATTGATTGTTTTATTGACAATAATTTTATATCAATGCATACTTATAATTAATGTTGCAGTTTTTCATTCCAATTCCAAGAATGTGCCGAGTCTTGGAAGGACAAAGGAGGTTTGACGGCCCACGCATGATTTTTCCATTCAAAAGGAGGAAGCATGACGAAAACGACTTACTGGGTTCTTGCTTTGCTGGTCTCTTTCGCCTTTTCTTTTGGCGACAGAGTCTTGGCTGGCTGGGATCTCAGTCATCCAGCTCACGACAGGCCCGCTTTCATCAGCAACCAGTCCGCGGTGGCCTCGGCGGTGGCCCACCAGGACACAACCCCAGCGGATATCTGCATCAGCCCGCACTTCCGTCTTGCGGTAGCAACAAATGCCGACCTTTTGTTTTCAAAGGAAAAAGGCCTGGCACACATGGCGATCGTCCACAGGAAGGTGACTCCAACGCGTGTCTGGCCCAATGCACAAGATTGCGCCATAGCGTGTGCTTTCGCCACCAGCTAACCATCACGAGTAAAAACCCAACCACCAGAGCTCCCTACGGCAACCCGCAGGGAGCCCGCTTTTTTTATAATCAAAAAAATCCCGA
>CAZAJN010000018.1:0-16220 GCA_964485555.1 uncultured Bdellovibrionales bacterium | reverse complement strand
TTTGGCCAACAATTCAGGGCAGTAATTCTTGAGTCCTTGACCATAGATCTCGGTCAAGGACGTGCTCAAAAAGGAAATAGGAAAACAAAAAATACACTTAATGCTAAATAATTAGAACCATAAATTGCGTATGACCCCATATGTCGCGTGAAACAAAATCAGCCATGCGCAGGCATGGCTGATAAAATTCAACTGTATTATAAGCTGCAAATCAATTTGCTACCTTTCCGTTATTGGCGCCCACCCCTTGATCCTCATAAAGCTGCGTGTCCTTCAAGGGAGTTTCAATAGCAATTTCCTTGGAAACAAAATCGTCTTTGGCACTGAAAAGCGCCTTATTGAGAAGAGTCAATGGCTGACCGACTTGATTGGCCTCGGGTTTGACCGCGACCTGAAAGACAACTTCACGAGCTTTGCCATTCACGCCAGTGCCGGCGCTTATATTTCCCGCATCCCACGATATCTGATTTGAACGTGAGTTGTATAATATTTTTTCTTCACTAGGAAATATTTTTCCGGTCCAACGAACTCCGGAAGGCAAAGATGACGTGACGCGCGCTCCTGAGATGTCATTTGAAACAGTGGTGATCGCCCAATGGATGGTGAAGGTCGTTTCTTGTCCAGGCAACATCGGAATCGGACCGCTGTTTTTTATGCCTGCATCATTATAATATCCGCGTGTGTCGAACAGGACTTTCGAAGCAAGCTTCAGCTCCAACTGATTCGATCCGATGACCTTATTTGAATCAATAGGAGTTGGAATGTCAGGACTGTCTATTTTTGCAATCGAAGTCACGACGAAGTTCTTGTCCAACTTGCTTGCGACGGGGATGATTTCTTTCACGGGCAAGAAAAAACGGACTTGTCCTTTGGCTTTTGGATTTATGATTGATAAGGCGGGAACATCTGAAGCTTTCCAGGTTATCAAATTTGTCGCACTGTCATAGGATCCTCCTTCGACGCTCAACTTGGAAAAATCCATCAATTTACCATCAACCTTGGCTGTCACAATTGCATCTCTGAGTCCGATGCTTCCAGTGTTCTGAAATTCAATGACATATTTCAAAACCTCGCCAGCATTGATGACGTTGTCGGTTTTGCCATCCAGTGACTGCCTGACGGCAAGCACCGGAGAAACGATGTGCGTGCTCAATTCCTGCTTACTGTAAACTACGAACTTATCATCAGCTCCCACATGTCCAAATGACACTATCAGATCCTTAGTCTCCCCTTCTCCGCCATTCAGTCTTCCTTGTATGTTTATCTTGCCACTCTGATATGGTTCCATATTTCCCAAATACCAAGAGCTATCTTTTTCCGTAGCTTGTGGTTGAGAACTGCCGAAAGTGAATCCTGCAGGAAAATCAATGCGTATCTGAACTCCGCTCAATTGTCGAACATCAAGATTCTTGTAGTCGACAATATATTGCACACTGTCTCCATCGGCTGCGTTTTGAGGAGCACCTATACTGAGAAGCACCGGCGCGGCAGTTATGTTGACTCCTATTTGGCCTTCCATTGCCAGCTCAGCCGATCCATTGGACGGGATGAAATTCAGTGAAGCTCTCAGATACACCGGAAAATCCTTCGGTGCATAAAAAATTCCCTTAAGCTCAACAGATCCTTCACTCATGGGCTTGATATCGCCGATAAAAATTTTGCTGGCAGTAGGGCTCAAGAATTTCAAATTCAAATTATCAGTCGGCTGGAAATTTTCAGCATAACTCAATTTTATTTCTGCATTCTTCAAAGTCACCCTATTGTTGTTTTTGTAATGAATCAAATATTTTGAAGGTTGCGTGCTGTCAGCTTCTTTCGGACCTTCAAATGAAACAGCCACTCTGTCTTGATGGAATGCATTTTTCAACCACCATTGATACCCAAAAGCCCCGACTGCTGCCAAAACAATCAACAACAACACAGCCAAGCCTATCCAGAGTCTTTTTTTGGAAGCAGGACTAAGACCTTTCTGCGGAGCATTCCATTGCTCCTCCTTATCAAAAGGACTTGCCACTTGTCCGGCAATTTTGGTCGGATCATACAAGCTTTGCTCATGAGTTCTTCCAGCAATCAGATCACTGTTGTCCTTATACAAATCCTTATTCAAATCTTGAAGAGACATAGTATTGAATTATAATTTTAGTTTTTATTTAATTATTACTATTATACGATAAAATTATCTTTTCTCCAAGAAAAACAGCTTCAAAATCACAATGTCAAAATCTTAATGTCAAACAAATTCTCAATGATTAAAATCTAAAAAAACATTTTTATCGCGATAAGTAATTTAGACATTTGATCATTTATTGGAAATTTGACATTTGGATTTGAGATTTTCATTGTCACGTGTTCCATCTCAAAAAATCATCCATGGCCATGCGCACGCTGTCACAATCCTCTCTGGTTGCATTGATTTTTCCGAAAGTGCTTATGTTGTTTTTCAGGAATATCCGCATCATCTTTATCGCATTGGATTTGATAGGCAAAGCGCTGGTCGGATTCTCATGTGCGCAATTGGCGCAAAGCGCTCCGCCATGCTGGGCGCTGAAACTTAGCAAGTTCTCACTGAGAGCTTTCCCACAAGAAACGCAAGCCGCGACCTCGATAGAATAGCCCAGAGCGTCCATAAGTTTGACCATAAATCCGAGTCTGAGCAGGACATGCTTCTCATTTCCATTTCCCAATGAAGCAGCATCGACAGTCTCCAAATAATTTTTCAAAAGCGAGAAAACGACCGGGTCAGGATTTTCGAAATCAATCAACTTGTCGAACATGCTCAAGCCCGCAAAGATTTCCAGCAATGCATCGCAATCCCTTTTCAGCAAACTGAAATTCTGCTCAACAATAGAACCGGTTATTTTTCCAAGTCCCCTGGTTCGCATTATCGTGATATCCGCCAGCGTGATGTTTTCCAAAGATGAGGCAAGCTTGGCATGCGATTTCCGAACACCTTTGGCCAAGGAACGTATTTTTCCACCTTCAAGAGTATAGATCGTATAAATCCTATCAGTTTCTCCAACATCCCTCTTATTCAGAATGATCCCTGTATATTTATATTCCATACAATTCATAGTATTTGGTATTTGGTATTTTGTATATAGCGCTACAAAGAAAAAAGACGTCCTGATAAGGGACGCCTTTTTGAAGCTGTGGTCAGCTTTTTGACAGAAACAAGGCAACTGACACCATTGGAAGAACTATCATTGTAGTCCAGAGCAACTTGCCATACCATGGCATTTCTTCCAAAGGATGATCTTCTAGACTTTCAACAGAAAGATCCTCTTTTTTCATGGCACACCTCCTTGATGTTGACTGCTAACAATGGGCAATTGGAATGTTCTGTCTATATACTAAACCTTTTTGAGATATAATTCAACCTCCTCGCCATCCACCTTAACTTTCTTTTCGATATCGAATTGTTCCGGTTTGCCTTGATTTATGCCTTCACTGAGCGTTTCTTTGGCAATAAGAGATTTCAGATTTTCAAATACCGATGATATTCCATTATACCATATTACAATCTTATCGTCAACTTCAAAGTCGGCCTCCTTGCGAAGCTCCTGAATGTGTCTGATGATTTCTCGAGCTTTCCCCTCTTCAACCAGTTCATCATTGAGCTCAGTGTCTAAGACAACTTTCTCCTCCTGAGTGGCATCAATGACAACTTTTTTCACATTAAGTTCCTCTTTGATTATTTCAATCAGTTCATCCTGAAAAACACCTTTCAAAGTAACTTTTGAAAGTGGTTGACGAACTTTTATTTTTGCCTGGGCGCGAAGCTGCAGACCTTCAGTCACAATTTCACGCACACGTCTCATCTCATCGTTCAAAAGTTCATCCACATGATGGCGATCACCAGTCGGCAGATCAGCCAAATGCACCGATTCTTTTCCGGTCAAATTCTTGTAGATTTCTTCAGACACAAATGGAGCAAACGGAGCCATCATTTTTGAAAGAGTAACCAGAACATGGTGCAAAGTCGCATACGCTTCATTTTTGTCGCCATCATTTTCACTTTTCCAAAAACGCTTACGCGATCTTCTTATGTACCAATTGGAAAGGTCATCAATAAATTTGGGAAACGTTCTGGCCGCACGATGCAATTCATATTTTTCCATTCCGTCATGCACTGAAACCACGAGCGTGTTCAATTCGGACAGAATCCAGCGATCAAGCAAATTGGTGGCGGTTGAATGAGCAAACATTTCCTTATGATCCCATTTATCAATGTTGGCATAGAGTGCAAAGAAGGAATAACTATTCCAAAGCATGCGCATCATTCCGCGTGTTATTTCTGCCACGTCTTTTTCTACAAAATTCAAATTCTGTGCAGCTACCACTGGAGAACTCATAAGATAGAGTCTGATTGAATCAGCTCCATATTTTTCAAACATTTCCATCGGATCCGGATAATTGGCAAGGCGCTTGCTCATCTTCTTCCCATCTTCCGCCAAAACTATTCCATTCACGATCACATTTTTAAATGCCGGAGATTGCTTCAATGCTGTGGCTATGATGTGCTGATAGTAGAACCAAGCGCGTGTCTGATCAACTCCCTCCGCAATAAAATCTGCCGGAAAGTTTTTTTCAAATTTCTCATTGTTTTCAAACGGATAATGTTGCTGAGCAAAAGGCATCGAGCCGCTGTCAAACCAGGTGTCCAAAACATCCGGCACCCGTCGCATTTCTCCTGCGCATTTGTCACATGACAAAACTATCTTGTCCACGACATGCTTGTGAAGATCTTCAATTTTCTGTCCACTGGCAGCTTCCAACTCCATTACTGATCCAAAAACTTTCATTTCTCCACATTCGCAGCGCCAAATTGGAATGACACTAGCCCAAAATCTCTGACGTGAAATGGACCAATCTCTTGCTCCTTCCAGCCATTTTCCGAAACGTCCCTCCTTGATGTTTTCCGGCGACCAATTGATCTGCTTAGCCAGATTGAGCGCGGACGGTTTTATTTCTGAAACTTTGACAAACCAAGAGCTGGTTGCATAGTTGATCAGCGGAGTGTCGCATCTCCAACAATGCGGATAGCTGTGTTCATATTTTTCCTTGGCAAAAAGAAGTCCGTTTTTGGCCAGATATTTTATGATCTCAACGTCGGTAGTGGTGTGATCGCCGGCTGGCTTCACATGAAGTCCGGCAAATTCTCCAGCTTCAGGCTTGATGACTCCATCCATTCCGACATGTTGCACGAAAGGCAAATCATTCTTCTGACCAAGATTCAAGTCGTCCTCACCGAAAGCTGGAGCGATGTGAACCACGCCGGTTCCATCCTCCGCTCCAACGAAGTCGCCACCCACAATTTTCCAACCGTTTGAAAAATTGGGAATTTCAGGTTTGGCGTAATAGTCAAACAATGGTTTGTATTTTTTTCCAATCAGCGCTGAGCCTGGAATTTCACGCACGATATCGATCTTCTTGTCCTTGAACAAATCCTTCACGCGATCTTTCGCCACCACGAAAATCTCATCCTTAAACTCCCCGTTTTTTTCGGTGACAGTTTCCACATACACATAGTCAATCTCAGGATTCACAGCCAATGCCACATTTCCAATGAGTGTCCATGGAGTGGTCGTCCAAGCAAGCACGCTGACATTCGGTTCATCAATGAGCTGAAATTTTGCAATGACTGACAAATCTTTCACGTCCATATATCCTTCACTGACTTCTTGTTGAGAAAGTGTGGTTTCGCAACGAGGACAGACATGCATCGAGCGATATCCTTCATAGATGAGTCCCTTGTCCCAAAGCTCTTTGAAAACCCACCAAACTGATTCCATGTATGGCAGATCCATGGTCTTGTAGGCATTTTCCATGTCAGCCCATCGTCCCATGCGGTTGATGGTAATTTTCCAATCATCAACATATTTGAGAACCTTACTGCGACAAAGCTCATTGAATTTTTCAATTCCGAGAGCTTCGATTTCGCTTTTTGATTTGCTTCCCAGCTCCTTTTCAACAATGTTTTCAATCGGAAGTCCATGACAATCCCATCCCCATTTCCTGTCCACGTGAAATCCTCGCATAGTCCAATAGCGAGGCACCAAATCTTTCATTGTGCTACCTACCAAATGTCCATAATGAGGAGTTCCGGTTGCAAATGGAGGCCCATCATAAAAAGTATATTCCTGAGCACCTTTGCGATTCTCCAGGGTTTTTTCAAATATTTTGTTCTCTTCCCAAAATTTCAAAATTTCTTTCTCCATTTCCGGTAAACTCTTTTTAGGATCAACTTTTTTAAACATAAATTTAGTGGCTACAAAATTACAAAATTATTACAAAAGTACGAAAGTACAAAAAATTTATTCAATATTCAAAACCCGCTTAAATTTAACACCATTGGATGTTATATTGGCAATAATTGCCAATTTCAAATTTGATGTTTTTAAATATTGGATAACCTGTGTCATGTTATTTTTTGAATAATAGTCTCCACGTTTCAATTCCACAATAATCTTATCTTCAACTAAAAAATCAAATTGATGCAATCCTATAAACTCATCTTTATATTTTAATTTGTATTGTATTTGTCTTTTATGATTTATACCTCTCTTTGAAAATTCCCTTGCGATTGCCTCTTCATAATATCTTTCCTTAAATCCATAGCCCAGCTCCTTGAAAACTTCAAAAATACATCCGACAACTTCATAGCTCAATTCTTTATAAATCACCTTATCCATTGATTTGTTTGTACTTTTGTATCTTATTTGTACTTTTGTAGGATTTTAAAAAATCCCCATACGCAAAATGCGCATAAGGACGACTTTTCCGACTTCGCCTAGGCTTCGTCGTGACAAGCGTGGTACCACCTTAGTTCAGCTTCTTAGATTCTTAGCTTCTTAGCTTCTTAGTGTTTAACCTAAAAAGCTGAAAAGCTAATGCCTGAAAAGCTCTCGTTGCGGCTGTTACGGGCCTACCCGGCAAGTTCTACTCCGATCTACCTAGATCCTGGAACCTGCCTACCGGACAGGCAGGCAAGTTCAGGACGACAGTAGTCGTTTCTTCTTGCAGCTCAGAGGTGATTGCCTCTTCATCGCCTTTAAACTATTTTATTGCTGCCAATTTCTGTTTTCGCAATTGGTCTTCGGCTTTTTTCAGCCTCTGTTCAAACTTTTCGAGCCAATTTTTATCAATATTTTCTGTCTTTTTTCTTTTTTCCAGTTCTTCCCGAATATCAGCAAGCTCATCATCAATCTTGGACAGATATTCAAACACAGCTGAAAAATTATTTTTAGTTTCAACCCTAAATTCACGTAGTTCATCACGTAGGCGAGTCTGTCCTATTGCCAAGGATTCAACTCTATTATCAAGAGATTCGACTCTACTATCAAGAGATCCAACTTTGCTATCAAGAGATTCGACTCTGCTATCAAGAGATTCAACTCTACTATCAAGAGATTCGACTTTATCATTAAGTGACACGTAATTCTCAACCATTAGATCAATTTTTCCATCCATTCGTTCAAGCATAGCCATGACCTGACTTTCCTTGAAAACATTTTCTGATTCTATTTTTTGAACTTGTTTTTTCATGTATTCAATATACAACTATTCCAAGGACTTGTAAACTTCCAGTGTTTCCTTGGCGGCTTTGTCCCAATTAAATTTCTTTGCCTGAGCCAATCCTTTTGATTTGTATTGTCCGCGAAGCGACTCGTCGCCGGCAAACAGCATCATGGCCTCAGTCAATTCTTTGGTATCCATCGGGTTCACAAAATGAGCAGCTTCTCCTGCAAGTTCAGGAAGCGAAGCAACTTTGGAAATAATCGCGGGCGTTTCAGTGGCAAAAGCCTCGAGCACTGTCATTCCAAAACCTTCATAGAGAGACGGCATCACGAAAAATTCTGCCTTACGGAAAAGTGGCACCAGTTCGTCGCCGATCACATAACCCGTGAAAATGACATCTTTCACCAATCCAAGATCTCTGATCATTTGTTGATATTCACATGAAAGCCAACCACGCTTCCCTGCCAGAACCAGCTGATAATCGAATTTTCCTCCATTCTTTTGCTTCTGCTGATTTTTGAAACGTGAGAATGCATCCAACAATCTGGAAATGTTTTTTGAAGGCTCCAGGGTTCCCAAGAAAAGAATGTACCTTTTGGAAATGTCATATTTGCTGATGACTTTGGCTGAATCAGTTTCTGGAAGTTGGAAGAATCTTTCGTCGAGACCAGGATAAATTACGGAGACTTTTTCCTTGGGAATATTCAGGAATGTTTGCAGATCATTTTCAAGAGAATTTGAAACAGCAATGATCTTGTCAGCTTTCTTGGCCATCAAACGAGAAATTGCTTTGTTGCGAGTTCTTTTGACTGCGCTCAGACATTGCGGAACATTGAACATCGCCATGTCATGGAAAGTCACGATCGTTTTTCCGCCATAGCCCACAGGAATACGATTGATGGCTGACATTGAATGCAGGACGTCCAATTTTTCTTTCTGCAGGATGGCTGTTCCCAAAATTTCACCATAAGCTCCTGGAAGATATTTGCGATAGTCGGAAAATGGATAGAATTTGATCGTCACATTTGGACGCGCAAATTTTTTCACATCCTTTTCACGCACCCTAAAATCAAAGAAGATGACATATTCATTTTCACTGTCATTCTTTAGCAGGTGCCTGATGAGCTGATAAGTATAATGTCCGACGCCGATTGCGTCACCTTTTTCAGGATTCAAAATTGAGCGTGCATCAATTCCAATTCTCATATTGTTACGAATCATGAATTACGATTCATGAATCATGGCAACACGCCTTGATTCATAATTCTTGATTCTAGATTCACTGAATTTACATCTTTTCCGGTGCCGATACCCCGATCAAGTTCAGCACTTCAGCCAGAACTATCTTGGTTGACAATACTAGCATGATCCTGGCTTTTGTCAATTCAACATTCTCTTCGTCAATCACTCGGCAAGCATCATAGAATGAATGGAACTTGTCAGCCAGTTTCATGGCGTAGTGAGGAAGCTTGTGGGCTTCGTAAGATTCAGCGATTTCCTCAATCAATTCCGGAAACTTGTTAAGTTCCTTGATGAGCGAGAGTTCTTTTTCGTGCACAAGCAAGGACAAGCCCAGACTATCTGCATCTTGCATCTCATATCTCGCATCTTTTGCCTTCTCTAGTATGCTACAGATTCTGGCATGAGCATATTGCACATAGAAAACAGGATTCTTTTGAGATTGTTCTTTGGCCAACCCCAAATCGAAATTCATGTGGGTGTCAGGCGAATACATCAAGAAAAAAAATCGCGTCACGTCATGGCCGATTTCTGAAATAAGCTCATCCATGTATACCACGTTGCCTGCGCGTTTGCTCATGCGCACTTCTTTTCCGTCTTTCACAATACGCACCAATTGAGAGATGGCTATTCTAAAATCCCCATCAAAACCAAGAGCTTTTGCAACCGCTTTCAACCTTGAAACGTATCCGTGATGATCAGCTCCAAGACTTATGATGAATCGGTCAAATCCTCTCTCCATCTTGTTCAGCATATACCCACAATCTCCAGCGATGTAGGCATTTTTTCCATCACTCTTGATCAAGACTCTGTCCTTGTCATCGCCGAACTCGGTCGTTTTGAGCCACAGGGCTCCTTCGGATTCATATGTCAATCCTTTTCGCTTGAGAATATCTATGGCGCGCTCATCGAATTTTTCATCATTAAGAAACTGTTCACTCATCCAGACATCATAGGAAATCTGCATTTTTTCTTTGGCAGTTTTTTTGATGATATTTTCCAAAATTTCACTGGCAGCCTTTTTCCCAATTTCACGAACATCTCCCAGCTTGGCATATTTCAAATTCAATTCATCAATATATTCGCCACTATAAGCAGCTTGGTCATCCTTCAAGACGCTGTGTCCAAGTTTTTCGATTTGCCCTCCCGCATCATTGACGTAATATTCGTTAGTAACTTCAAATCCTGCTTTGCGAAAAATTCTGGAAAGCGAGTCGCCATAAAAACCTCCTCGCCCATTTCCAACAGTAAGAGGTCCGGTCGGATTGGCAGAAATGAATTCATTGTTGATCCTGATTCCTTTGCCAATTTCAGAGTTTCCAAATTTTTCTTTCTCCTCGTTGATTTCCTGAATGGAATTTTGCAGATATTCTTTGGAAAGATAGAAATTAATATATCCAGGAGCGGCCACTTCTACTTTCTCAAAATAACCCTGACTGCCCTCCTGCACACCTACTATTTTGCCATCCTGAACCTTGCCTGCCGGCAGGCAGGCTTGTTTCAGGATCTGCGTTTTAGATGCTGAAACAAGTTCAGGATGACACATTGCATCACTGATTTTCGCGGCTATTTCCATCGGGTTTTTGCCAACTTTCTTGGCCAAAACCATCGCGATATTGGAAGAATAATCTCCAAATTGTTCGTTTTTTGTGTAGTCAACATTGATCTCGACCAGTTCAAGGCCTGACCATTTTTCAAGATCATTTGCTTTCAATAAAGCCTTTTCAATCAATTTTTTTATTTCTTCCTTCATTTTCAAGAATTTATATAATTTATCCTATATTGTCATCATATCCCATTTTATCCTTTAAATCAATAGAAAAAATCCCGCTTGAGCGGGATTTTTCTATTGAAGTCCTTATTAACATTATGAACCATTTTATGGTGCGATCTCTCTCCAGTTGTTGGTCTTGCGCAAAGCGCAATCACTGTCAGCGACACACCCTCTCTTGCAAACGGCATCGTCTCCATTATTCGTAGCTGTAAATCCTCCAGCAAAAGCACTGCAAGTTTCAGCAGTGGTGCTACATGTTCCAATATAGCATCCAGTCTGGACCAAAGCTTGAGCTACTGTTGAAGTTCCATCGGTGTCCAAACAAGTGATGATGAACTTTTCGATGTAGGCAGCCACAGGCACATTGCCGACACTGGTTGTGACTCGAGGATTGACACCACTAAAGCCTGGACAAGCCACGGTCACACCTGTGTCAGTGGTGCATGAAGTTGAACAGCTCTGTATGTCCGAGCCCACGATGGACCAGCTAAGATTGGTTGTTTTCGAGTTGGCAACAAAAATTTCTCCAGCAGACAAATCAAAGATATTAGGCGACGGCTGATCGAATGTTATCTTGGTCACAACGGGACCCTCAACGCTTTCAAAGCTCAGAGCTCCAATTTCAGAAGACCAGGCATATCCAGTTAATTTTCCATCAGAAGAAATCCTCACTGCATAATTTTTGCTCGGATCGGCATCCATTTTTATCCAGCCATCCCACCCGCCGGAATTATTGCTCGCTGTAGCTTCTGCAATCGAAACAAACCTCGCCCAACCACTGAGACTATCTCCTGAACGTGAAACGCCTATGGTGGAATTTCCAGCAGGATTGTTGCAGGAGGAGGCTTTGTATTGTTGCTTGGTTGCATCCGGAACTCCGGTCGTGCAATGATCCTGCGGATTGAAATCAATCCAGCCATAACTTGAAGACCAGGCATATCCCGTAAGATTTCCGTCACCACTAGGCAACGTGACACCGTATGTTACACCGCTTCCTGCATCAGGAGTTTCGCTGCTAAGACTTATCCATCCAACACCGGATGAGTTTCCAGCTGAATCGGTTGATCCACCCCAAATCCAGCCGAGGAGATCGGATGCGGCTCGAGCGTATTGGAATTTTAAAAAGGTTGAAATTCCAAAGACAGCAGTGAAGATCAGAACTGAAAATAATATTTTATTTTTCATTTTATATTACAGAATAAATACTAAATATTAGTTTCCATATTGAACTTCTAAATCGCATGTAACAGCACCAGCACCACCACCGTCAACAAAGGATCCCTTGAAAACAATGGCTGTTCCGGATGGTATTGCAAGACTTGTATTCGTTACGGTTGGCAAACCAGCTGCTTTCCAAGGAGTTTGACAGATACCTATATTTCCATTGTTATCAATTGACCAAGCAGGCATTGGCGTAGCCTTTACACAACTGTAGCTATAACCATCCGCCTCAGAACCTCCAGTAATAGTAAGCACATAACCAGATGGACAAGTAATAGGAGTTGTAGCATAATTTGGTTCTGCGTTAGAATATTGCGGATATGAAAAGTTATCAACATTATACACACAACTGCTAGCTGCCTGAGCCTCACTTTGCAGACTTGTCAACAAGTGTCCTGATCCCCAATAGGCATAGCAATACCCACCATCGTCAGATGATCCAGTTATCCGCATAGCTGTAACCGTTTTTGGCGCAGTGAATGATTTTGTTTGTGGCGTTGCCCAAGTCTGATCTAAACCTTGACCAAAATTGATATGCAATGAATCAATCTTAAACCAAGTTCCAGTAGCTGCAGCCATATTCGCATTGAATGGGCAACACCTGGTTGGCGATTTCATATAATAACCATCTTTGCACTGCGTATTCGTGGCATCAATAGGATGGCACAAACTATCGTCAACGCTTGTATGAAGTGCTGTACGTTGAATCGATCCATCAGAAAAAGTTATGCCGTTTCCACCAGCAAGCTTTACCCCACCTGTTGCTGAAGCTGAAAACCATTTCCCAAAAATACCATCATTGATAACAGTCAGGCTATCGCCTAAAACAAATTTAGCTGACGATTGAACAAGTGTGCTACGTCCTACGAACATAAGGAATTGGTCATAACAAGTGTATCCATCCGCAAAAGAAATCGTTCCGAAATCTTCAGGAGAATTGCATTCTATTTTTTCTTCATCAACATCACACGCGCACCTAGGACTCTTTTTTTCGGGATATATTGTTTCATAAGCGAATCCTTTTATTTTGAGCTCCTTAACACTTAATTTCCCATCTTTCTGTTGATCTCCAGTCACAAGAAGTGGCGCTGAGACATTGCCATTTGGAGCAGGAACGCTTGGTGGTGTCCAGGCTTGAGCAAATTGGATAATCAAACCAAGAACAATTCCCATAGTAGCAATGCTAATAATGGATACGTATTTTTTTTGAAAGATTTTTTTCATTTTTTTGTTAATATAGCTTATTTATTGAAATTGTATACAACTAGTTATTGTACATTCTCACCTGGCTGTTCTTTGGTAACAAATTTTTCCTCCATTATTTTCACTAATTGTTCTTGTTTGTCTGGATCAGTTTCTGCTGCAATCTTGGCTTGCATCTCCTGAAACTCAAAAAGCCTACTATCAGCACTACTATTGCTTGCATCGCTAAAAACACCATTTTGAGTGTCACTCCTATTGGACCCGATCAAATCACATAATTTACTCATATCCTCATTGATAAACTCTGGATCCTGAATTGAACTTATTCGGTTTTCATACAAATATATATTTCCAGCAATGCTTGCAATAAGCAAAAAGGCTAAACACCCAATTATAATTCTGATCTTCATTTTGTTATTTTGTTATTTATTTAAAAAAGAAATTTCATCTGATTGTAATATTCACAATATCATTAGATGTTTTTTAATAAATAAATTATATCACAACTTTGCAATTTAGTGTAGGGTGTGGATAACTACCAGCGTCGTTGTATTTTTCCCGCTTGCATTGTAATATGACCATGCACCATTATCGGTTGACATTTACGGCATATGATGATATGTTTTCATATCAATTCAGACAATAGTTGTCCCATTCTTTGACAACTTTATATACATCCCCTCTCATCTGAAGAAGCACGCAGTGAAGTTTTCAAGTGGTATAAAGTCAACCCTAACCGACCTTTGGTCAAAAAAGGAGACGCGCCATGAAAAGATTCACGTTCCTCTTCGCGATGTTCTTGTTCACTCTCACGATCCTCAGCGCTTGCGGTGGCGGTGGAGGAAGCGATTCAACAGGGACTCCTGTTTCCGTCGCCAAAGCTCCTGATGCGCCAACCAATGTGACAGCTGTCGCTGGAGATGGTCAAGCAACCATCACCTTCAACCTGCCGGCATCTGACGGAGGAAGTCCTGTCACTCATTACATCGTGACGACCTCTCCGGGAAACATCGGGATGGCTTGCTCAAGCAACCAACACGTGGCAACGAGACTTACGAATGGTGTCACCTACCAATTCACCGTTGAGGCGGTGAACGCAATCGGCAAGAGCACGCCCTCGTCATTCTCAAATGCCGTCACGCCTCACCCGACTGACCCAGTTGTTGATCCCGCCGCCAAATGGCTCCCCGACGGTAACGCGGAAGCAATCACCGTCGACGAAAACGGGGACTACTACATCGGCACGAAAAAAGACGGGCAGATATTCGTCGACGTTTTTGGAAGCGATGGCTATTTGAAAAAGGAGATCTACGTCGCAACGGGCGCAAATCTGATGATAAACAAAATCGTCACGCCGGTAGGCCAGGATCGCTTGATCGTTTTTGCCACAGATGTTCTTCCTGCTCACGAAATCAAGGGTGAGATAAAAAGTTTCAACATGACCAAAAGCGGGAGCCTTTTCCGCACAACCACAATCCATAGCAGCTCAACATTATGGGGGGTGAGCTACATCGAAGGTGAGGATGAGATAGTAATACTCTATACCTGGAGCTCCGAGTTCTACAGCTACCTGGCAAGGTTCGACTTTGATGGAATTCTGAAGGCGGAGCAGTTCGCATTCAACACAAATTGGGAAGATGAACTGTTTGCCATGGTCATGACCAATGACATGATCTATTGCGCGGGTCGCAAAGGAAATCCAAATGGTGAGCGGATGCCTGTAATATTCGCCAACACCAGAGACCTGACAGTGCTTGGCGAAAGCCTGCAAAGAGAATGGGCAGGCCAATCTCAGTTCAAGCCGACAGACAAATTCAACGGCATGACACTGAACAAAGCCACCAATACGCTTTTCCTCTCCTACCAGATGCAGCAAAGCGATTACTCCAATAAGCTGACGCTGTTCGAAGTTGAACTTACTGAGGGCAACTGGATAAAAAACATCGATGTTCCTGAGTCAGTTGAAGGAGGCGGACAATTCAAGTTTCTCACATCCACCTCCAACGGAGACATCTATGGCGCCTACATAACGGCGACTGGAACAAACCAACTTCTCAAGTTCCGTGACGGGGTCTTTTCAAAAGTTGCAGACCTAAAAGTAGGCGTGGAGAATGTCATCGTGCACAACAACATGGCATTCGCGCTATATTCAGAAACTGCGAGAGATCCGCGCATGGAGGTTATCAACCTTTCAACAGCAAAACTTGTGCCACTGGCAACAAGAAAGCAACCACTCCGACGTTCACTCTCAAGAGGATGGCAATCACCAGTTGATCTGAAAAAATAAGTCGGCTCAGTTGAGCCAAAAAACAACAAGGCCCCTTGGATTTTTTTTCCAAGGGGCCTTTAGAATTCATGACTTACGCAATTACGTTTTTTTCTTTATGGCCCATATGCGGCGAGAGTGAATTGAAGCTTTTGAATGATGAATATTCTCAGGGCTTACGCAATTGACACAGTTCATACAAAATTGTTTTTTTGCAGCTTCCGTAATTAATTACGTAATTTTTTAATATACGACAATCACAAACTCCCCTTTCACCTTAGAAGGATTTTCTTGAAAATATTTCAGCACGTCGCCGATCGAACCGCGCACGGTTTGCTCAAACATTTTCGTCAGTTCCCTGCCCAAGATTATTTTCTTATCTGGCGCAAATTGCTGAAGCATTTCCAAATTTTTCAAAACTCGATGCGGAGATTCATAAAAAATAACAGGCATCTCGAAAGCTGCGACTTTCTTGAAATATGTTTCGCGTCCTTTCTTATGAGGTGGAAAACCCAAAAAACAAAATTGCTGCATGTCGACTCCCGCCACACTGACAATGGAAGCCACAGCTGAAGCGCCTGGAATCGGCTGAACTTCAATGTCATTTTCAATAGCAGCCTCCACCAATTTATTTCCCGGATCAGAAACTCCAGGAGTTCCAGCATCAGTCACCAAGGCGATGTTTTTTCCATTTTTCAGATCATCGACTATTTTCGAAATCTTTTCATTGTCAGAATGTTGATGGAAAGCGATGCAATGCGTGGTTATGTCATAATGATTCAGAAGTTTTCTGGTCACCCTCGTGTCCTCACATGCGATCAAATCGACTTCTTTCAGAATCCTAAGAGCTCTCAAGGTGATGTCCTCGAGGTTTCCAATGGGAGTAGCGACGATATATAGTTTTCCGTAAGTTTCCATAAACTTAAAATAATCTTCGTGACTTACGCACTTACTCATTTTTTTCTTTATGGCCCATATGCAGCGAGAGCGAATCGGAGC
>CAZAJN010000017.1:0-23829 GCA_964485555.1 uncultured Bdellovibrionales bacterium | reverse complement strand
GGTGGGAAAAAAACAAAACAAAATTTTAAAGTTTCCTTTTTTGGAAAAAATTTTTCCCAATCAAAACCCCGCGGGGGGGGGGGGTTTTAGATTGTTGATATATTCAAATTTACAATGAAATTTGAAAACAAAAACTTTATCAAAAGAAATTTACTTCTTTTTTGAAACTTTTTTAGCTGCTTTCTTAACAACTTTCTTTACAGCTTTCTTTGCAACTGCTTTCTTAACTGCTTTTTTTACAGTTTTAACTGCTTTTTTTACAGTCTTTTTTGCAACTTTCTTAACTGCTTTTTTAACAACTTTTTTAGCTGCTTTTTTTGCTACTTTTTTAACTGCCATGTGAATCCACCTCCTTTCAATAATTTGTTTTTTCAAAGTTAGATGGCGAAACTTGTTAGTCCCGCAACTATTCTTTTGATTTTTGTTTTTAAAACAATAATCTTCGAAATAGTTGCAGGACCAGAAAGGATCTCTAACTTATTTTATTAAAACAAAATTTTTTAATATTTATATTTGTTTCTTTTCGCTAAGCGAAAAAATCAATTTGTATTATTTTTGAAAAAAATATTTTATAAAATATTTTTTTCTTAACTTAATTATACCCCACATTTTTTAAAATGCAATGCAAATAAGTTATCCACACCACTACAAATTTATTTTTTTTGACTTTCATTTCTTGTCTGCGATATGACCTGCATAATAACTATACTATTTCACATAAATAATTTACATTGATGATCAAAAAATATTTCAAACGTTGAAAATAATGTGGCACTTTTTTTCTTGATATAAAATTTTTGCAAAAATTATCACTTACTTGAAAATAATTTTATTATTAAATGAAGTCAAGCGAAACAAAAAATTAATTTGCGCCTCCCTGCGCCTGTTCATTTTATACCGTGCGAACTTTAAATTATTTTTTTAGAGATGCTACGCCCGATAAAAAATTCCGAATCGCTTGCTGATAAAAAAAATTGTGGAACCCATCAGTCGTTTCATTTTTGACACATCAATTTCATCCTAATTATTGCGCCTAAAAATTGATATTTTGTCCAGTTGACGCTCTAGAGTGCCTACTATACAATAAAATAACTAAAGGAGGATTCGCCCACCAGCTTCCCAGCTGGTCTAGCGAAGCTTCAACGAAAGCGCCCTTTGAAAATTAATTACCTAATTCCCTGCCTTATGGCCTGGAAAAAAACTAGAAAGGAAGGTGAAATAACATGGAAGAATACACACCAGAAACTCAAGATGAATCAACAACTGAGGACCTTAAAAGATGGTTTCAAGATAACCTGCGCATCGTTGTAAGTATTGCCATCGTAGTTGTTATCGCCGGAGGAATTTACTCATACTCCAAAAGAGGTGAGACTCCCCTAGTCGTAGAAAAAACAACTGAGAGAGCGATTGATGCAGAAAGCACCTCAACCGAAGCTGAAAAACCTGCTGATGCTGAAGTCAAAGAAACGCCTGCTACCAAGCAAGAAGTTTCTTCAACTGCCACCAGCAAGGAAACAGAAACTTCATTCGTTGAGACTGCGGGAAAAAATGACAGCTTGACTGTTCTTGCTCGCAAAGCAGCCGCTAATTATCTCGAAAAAAATCAGGATTCATCATTGACCAAGGAGCACAAAATTTTCATAGAGGACTACCTAAGGAAAAATATTGATGCTAAAGGTGGAGTCAAAGTTGGAACCTCAGTAGAGTTTTCAAAAGACCTTATCGAAAAAGCTATCGCACAATCCAAAACACTCAATGAAAAGCAGCTCAAGAATCTTGAAAAATATTCCGCTCGCGTTTCATCATTGTAATATTACAGTTTTCAAAAACTAAATAATTACAATCGTTCTTTGCCTTTTTGGAAGAAATCCTTTTCTTTCCATATCATAAAACCCCGTAAATACGGGGTTTTATGATATGGAAAGATTTTCTTGTCAGAAATCAATCGGGTCTCCGTTTTTTAGTTCAAGCTTGTCAACGGTTCCGGCGTTCACCTCTACCACCTGACTGCAGTCGGTCGACGGCTTCAGAATGCCTGCGAAATCTGCTTGGATATTTTTTTCAATATGCGCGATTTTTCCATCCGCAACCCATATGATATCCAGCGGAAAATTCATGTCTTTCATCCAAAAATTGTATCGGGCAGGTTTTGGAAATTTGAAAAGCATCGCACACCTCCGGCACAATTCATCCCTGCCACCTAGACCTTTTTTTCTTTGCATTGCAGTCTCTGCAAGTTCAGCCCTAAATTCGTGGCCGCCTATAGAAACTTTCGTGGAACCTTCTTCAAGAAAAATGTTTTTTCTTAACTGGAAAACAACCGCGATCAAGGCCAGAGCGACTAAAGAGAAAATTACAATCTTCTTATTTTTATTCATGATCATTCGCATGTCGTATTGATCTCTTAGCGAGCACAGCCATCACCGATATCAGCATGCCGGCAACTATAGTCATCGTGGCTACCTTGCCCAGTGCTCGCATATTGAGAGCCAGGATCGCAATAAGCAATGTCAAAGCGTAGTAGAACATGCAGATCTTCCTGACTGACCAACCAAGCTTAAGCAATTTGAAATGAAGATGCCTGCGGTCGGCGGAAAAAATTGATTTTTTCAAATGCAAACGTTCACCTATTACCCAAAGCGCATCGACCACAGGCACAGCCAGCACCATCAAGGTGGTCGCTATCTTGGCGCCGGCAAAAATAGCCAGCACTGCCAAAATGAATCCGAGGAACATCGAGCCACTTGTGCCAGCCATGATTTTGGCGGGATAGAAATTGTAGATCAAAAAAGCCACCAAGGCGCCAACAAGCGCAGCTGCAATTATTCCCATGGGCGGCTGATTGACCTCTGGCTTCAGACTCAGCATGAATATTGTTCCGGCTGCAATAAGAGTTATTCCTCCACTGACGCCATCAACTCCATCAACCCAATTTACAGCATTCATCAAAAAAACTATCCACAAAACAGAAAATGAAAAACCTAGCAAGTAAGGAAAACCACTGTCAAACATATAAATGCCTCCAAATGGATTGGAAATGTATTCCAGTTTTATACCCATGAAGTATACAAACACAGCGACTGATATCTGAAAAAGAAGTTGCCATTTCCAGCCAAGCTCGAAAACATCATCCATGACGCCAAAGAGCAGAATTGCCAAACAAGCCAACAGAATGCCTTGAAATTCACCAGTCAAAACCAGGCGATCATCGAAAAGGGTGGCCAGGAAAAATGAAGCTATCAGAGCTATTCCGCCAAAACGTGAAATTCCAAAATGGTGCACATGCCTGGCGGAAATTCGCTTGTCAATAATTTTCAATCTTCTCGTTATCACCACAATTCCAGCTAGCAATAAGGAAGCTATCGAAAATGAAAGAATTAGTGGCTGAAGAAAAAAAACATACTCCATAGATTTGTTCACTTTTTGTGCAATCGTGTTAAGATTTTCGTCAGTCTATTTTTTTCGGATTTTTTCAGTCACCCAAAATTCACCGAAATATTGCTTGAACAAGATGCGAGTTTGCGAATCTATAGCAGGGATCGCTCCCAACGTAGGAGCTATGATAGGAGCCAGGAACCACTGCAAGAACATGTATATATAACGTTTTCTGCCATATTTGGCTGGGCGTGGAGGGAGCAATACGAAACTTAGAAACATGGAAACGACCAACCCACCCATTGCCAAGGTCATCAGATAGCGCGTGACGAACGGCAAATTGTGCGCCAAGACGCTTTGATTGAATTGAGCTCCGCCAAAAATGAGCGGCAGCCATCCCAACAAGGCCAAGATAAAAGCGGATGTTGCCCATGAATGATGACCTTCCAGCATTTCAAAAGCCACGCTCAGTTTGCGACTAAGTTTGATGGTCTTATCCGGCCAAAGTGCGCGCATGATGACTGGGAAATTTTCAATTCCATAAGCCCAGCGTCTTTTTTGCTTATATTGATTTTTGATCGTTTTCCAATAAGTTTCAGCCAACACAGCATCAAGAGAGACAGGCAGATAGATTGGACGCACCTTGTAATCACCGTGATAATACGTGTAGCATTTCCAATAAATGATTGAGTCTTCACTTATCATGTCGAGCGGCCAAAAATCTACCTTCACTAAAGTATCAAAAGGTTCACTATGCGAAGAAAAGGTCACCATCTCACTTCTGGTGCTTTGAAACATGTGCCAAAAAGATGAACCAGTCACAATCACGCGCACGAAAGCATTGGTGTCCCAAAGATTGTTGTGATACATAGGAAGCGGCTGATAGGAACGTTGCAGACGCTTTGGATCAGTGATGTAGGCATGTGTAAGAGCTGCAAAATATTGCGGATGACAAACACTGTCACAGTCGAAATTTGAAAAGATGACTCGAGTGTAATTTATTTCATGTTCATCCAAATATATCATCAGTTTCTTGGCTGCATAGGTGGCGTTGGATGCCTTGCATTTCATTTCATGTGATTGGACTTCATGCGTGGTCACCAGGAAATCCTTGAAAACGCCTTTGAACTTATTTTGTAAATATTCAACTTTTTCCAAACGTTGCTGCTCATTTTCTCGCTCTTCAGTTGCTAAAAGAATTATTATCTGCTGATTTGGAAAATTGCTTTCCGCCACCGCCTTGATTGCCGGCTCAATGATTTCAGCTCCCTCATTGGCAGTCGGCAAAAGCACCACATGAACTATTTTCCGCCAATCCATCACCTCATTGCCAGTCTTCTCAATATGAACAACTTCTTTTTGATATTCCTTGAGCATCCCCATTTCGCGCCTTACCTTTCTCCTGTCGCCAAAGGAAGAGATTTCTGACAAGCTTTCTTTCAATCTGTCATATTTCTCTTCTATGTTTTTCAGTGCCTCTTTGGGATCAACAATATTCTGACAACGCTCCCACCAATCTATTCTCTTGCCGTTTTGAAAACGCCTGTAGGCAACCACAGAATAATATGTGATGAAGATGGTTCTGAAGATCCAATAGATATCGAACATTATAATGAAAACAGCTATCCAAATCGGAAACAAAAAGGAGGCTGCCACCATGCCGATCAAGGTTATCCAGGTTAAAATACCAGGAATAACTTCCAGGCTTCTTTGAACTCTTCGCTCTTTTGGATCTGTGGTTTTGGGACTTGGAAATTTGAACATGCAACTTATCTTAGTAGTTAATTAGCAATAAACTGGCTACTGCTACTGAAATGACGATTTGGACGATAAATGTCCCCAACATCAACAAATGAGCTACTATTCGTTCTTTTTGGCAATAGAACAAATATCCGAGCGTAGAATTCACCAGCAGGATGATCAGCCCTATTAAAGGCAAAAAATACACCTGCCACCATGCACCGATGACATCCACCCCGAAATATACATTATAGTGAAGTATTATAGGAAAATCAACTGGTCGGATGAAAAATGCAATCATCACCCAGTTCAGGGAATTTAGGATTAGTGCACCGATAATAACCCATTGCGCCAAGGAGCTGTGGAAATATTCTTGTGAAAAAAAAGTCTTGTATTCACTTTTGGATAATATTTTTCGAATGGACATCTGAAAGTTCTTAAATTAGTTCTTGCGGTTTATCCAAAATCAATGGTTCTATTTTTTTCTCAGAATCAGTTATCTTTGATACATCTTTATCTATCTTGCCAAGTTCCTTATAGGCAGTGTTGAAATGATTCACCGTCGTGCCAAGAGAACTTCCCAATTTTTTGAGATATTCCTCATAAGCAGTCATGTGTTTGCCAAGTTTCTCCACATTGATCCTGATTTCCTTAGCGCTTTCCTCAATTTGAAAAGCTCTCAATCCCTGAAGCACTGTTTGAAGATACGCCAAAAATGAAGTTGGGGAAACGATGATGACTTTTTTATCCTGGAAAGCATATTCGATCAAATCTCGCGTGTTCACCTGCCCCGTTCCTACCTTATTCACCAACAAATCATAGTAGATTGCTTCCGACGGAATGAACATGAAAGCGAAATCCATTGTTCCCATTTCCGGCCTGATATATTTGGAAGTTTCGTCGATGCGATTCTTCAAATCCAATTTGAACAATTTTTCAAATTTTTCACGTTCGATGCTGTCAGATGAACTCAGAATTCTTTCATAATTCTCCAAAGAAAATTTGGAATCAATAGGCACAATCTTGTCCTTCACAAAAACCACGGCGTCAACGATCAGATCCTGCTGGGTCTTCTCACTTTTGCCCAACTTGTATTGCATCTGATATGATCTCGGCGGCAAAACATTCTTCAAGGTTTCTTCCAGGAAATATTCGCCAAGCACTCCTCGTTGTTTTGGATTCTTGAGAATATCCTGCAAGTTCTGAAGTTGCGCTGAAAAATTGACGACTTGTTTGTTGGTTTCTTCCAGTTTCGTAAGACCTGCCACCACATCAGCAATCTGACGCGCTGATTGACCTGTTATGCCATGGACAGTCTGCATGGTTTGATTTATTTGCTCTTGAGTGGCGCGATGCGTCTGAGAAAGTTTTCCGTCAATTTCCTTTCGAAGTTCCCTGCTTTCGTCCATGATGTGCTGAAGCGAAGTCTGAACCGACACCATTTTTTCATTTTGGTCGCGATTATCTGATGATGCCAGAATCTGTTTTTTCAAATCAAAAACAAGCCATGACAAAACAGCCAGAACAAGCAGTGTTACAATGATGATCAAAATTGAAGCCATATTATTTTGATGAATCAGGAATCATGAATCAAGAATGGGAATTTTGGAACCCCATGACTCATGAATCAAAATTCTTGATTCTTATTTGTTTTAGTATTTTTTTCTTCCAAGAATGAATCTTTTGAATCCAGGGATCTTGTCTATGAGCTCAACATGGGTGTCTTCAACAAAGTCCAGCAAAAATCGATCAAGCATATCCAGGCGATATTTGAATTCCTCACTGTTCATCAACACGAAACTAACCTCTTTTCCAATCTCAGCCTCCAAGCTGTTCATCACGCTTTTGAGCTTGCTACGACTGACATTGTTCGCCACGAGCACCATGTCAGCCTTGCTCTTAGCGTGATTGATGAATATTCCACTAACCAATGCCAGCTTCACGTCGCCGATGTTCTTCAGCCTGGCCAGACTCTTGCACTGGGGCGATGAGGTGGATTTGGCAAACAAAGTCTTGAGCTCCTGATAGAAGTGAAATTCCGGATCAAGCACGTATGACTTGGTGCCCTTTCTGGTTTTTTCGCTCAAAAATTTTATTTTCTTGAGTTCATTCACCTCTTTGCGGACTGATGGGACAGAAAGCATATTTTTTGAAGCTATTTCCGCCAAAGAAAATTCTTTTTCTGAATTCAACAGGAAAAAACGTAGTATTCTGGTTTTAGACTTTGAACCAAAAAGAGAATCTAGAATTTCTGACATACCCGATAGTGGAATTCAAATAGCCTTTGGCTAATAAGAATTTTCCTTATTTTATATTATTACCACCGATTGAAACTTGATGAAAAATACATTTTTTCATCAACTATTGGAAGTATACAGTCAAAAAGATAAAAAGTAAAACACTTTTTTGCATTTTTTCGGGCATTTGCTAGCAAAAAACTTTCATTTTACCGAAGCAGGAATCGGCGTACATGGCTTGACTCTTAAGATTGTGGATTTTGCTGATTTAAGATATGATATCCATAGGCATTCAGGCGATTTTTTTGACAGCTTATGATATAATAAAAGGGTATTAATACCCCAGGGCAAGCCCTGGACCCTTTGGGCTCACGAGGCAAGCCTCGAGGTATTAAACCTTTTGATATCTGCACTTGCTCGCCTGCCTGCCGGTAGGCAGGGAAATGAAAAATATTAATTTTTCATTTCGCTCGCTTCGCTTGATAATAAAAAAGTATTAATGCCTCAGGGCAGGCCGACTTCGTTCGACAATAAGCTCACCTATGCCTTCGAAAAATTCAAATAACAATAAAGAAGTGTTGAAAGAATTGGAAAAGAAAATTTCCCCCGTTTTAGTTATTAATAATTCCTCACTGAAACCATATGTGGAACTTTTTGACTATGCTCCGGAAAATATATATCAACAACCCCTCGGGAGCTTGGTGGGTTTTTTCGAAATAAAGGAATACAGCGACGACTCTGCCTACGTAGTAAATTTCCTGACATCAGTCCTAAAA
Source organism: uncultured Bdellovibrionales bacterium (assembly GCA_964485555.1). Taxonomy (GTDB): domain Bacteria; phylum Patescibacteriota; class Minisyncoccia; order Moranbacterales; family GWC2-37-73; genus GWC2-37-8. The sequence continues at coordinate 15,701 of CAZAJN010000017.1, read as the reverse complement.
AAAGAATACTACATAAACCCTAAAAGACCGGTCACCGAAAGCCTTGATAGTGCGCTTCACAAAGTGAACATGGCACTGAGCGAACTAGCCAAGCATGGCAATGTAGAGTGGCTAGGAAAACTTAATGCAGCTATCTGCGTGCTTGAAAAAAACAATACGCATTTCTCGGTAGCTGGAAATGCAAAGATATTTCTCTACAGAAATCAAGGACTAACCGAAATAAGCGAGGATTTGGCTTCTGACTTTTCCGACCCGCATCCACTGAAGACTTTCGTGAATGTTTCAAGTGGCCGGCTGGAAAAAAATGATCGCCTCCTGATAACTTCTGAGGATATTTTTCATATCCTTTCAACTCTTGAACTTAAAAAGAACTTTCAAAGATTTGAAGGTGACAAATTCGTCCAGTTTTTGAAAACAGCACTCTCCAACCAAATGGAGATGATAGCTTCCATGGTCGTGGAGATGAACGAGGTTCAAGCCATGACTACACCCAAAGCAGTCAGCAGCAAGAAATCAATGGAAACTGCCAACGTTTTCAGTGGCACGACCTTCGACAATCTGCCCGCAGTTGACCTGACACCGGAGCTACCACTGACAGTCATCAATGCACCTGAAGGCAGTGCGGAATATACTGACAAAAAAACTGGACATATCTATGTTCAAGGACAAAGCAGTGAGCCAAGTGAAAATCCCAAAGTTGCCCTTTATTGGGAATCAGTAAAAGAAAAACTTGGCGAGGCTTGGTATCACACCAAAAATGAAACTCGCAGAAAATATTCTCAGCAAAAAAAACAACTAGCAAAAAAAATCGAATTGCGCCGACTGGAAAAAGAGAGATTAGCTGAAATCAAAAAAGAAGAAGCTGAGCGTGAAAAAGCCAAACGAGAGCTTCAAGAGATAGAAAATGAAAGACTTCTCGCTGAAGAAAAAGAGGTTGAGCGAATTCTGTTTGAAAAACAGGAAGCAGAAAGGAAAGAAATGGAAGCGCTGGAACAGCAAAGAATTGCCAAGCAAGCAAAGGAATTGGAGAATCAAAGAATTATTCAAGAAAAGAAACCAATCTCCAAGCAAAATTCGCAGTCGATCCAAAATCCTAAAAAGATAATCGCCGACAAGTTGCAAGCCAACCATTCGGAAAAGACTGATCAAATCGGAGACTTCTATCGAGAATTAAGTTTCCAAGAAAAATTACAAAGAGCTGTTAAGGAGCAGCAACGTCAAGCAGTCATAGACCTGCGCTCACCGCAAAAAGACCAAACTGATGAAACTCCAATTCCCACTGAGGATGAAATTTCATTCTCGGTGCCAGTGCATCAACAGGCTGAAATCGAACGAGCAAAAAAAATTGAGCGGACTGAAAACATGGTCAAAACCTTGAACAAAGCTATTTGCAAAACGAAAGAAGCGGTTCTTTCCTGCTCACAAGCAATAAGGAATCAAGCCAGTGAATTTGCAAGCAACAAAAAAATCGGACATTCCCAAAGTGAAGATCGAGCCCATATTGCTCCACGCTTTTCAAAAATAAGAAAGACATTCTCTTCACTTTCTTCCAAACAAAAATTGTACACACTATCGGGATTAGCCTTGATTTTTATCGTGCCTTTCTTCATTGTCAAATTGACCAACAAACCACCTAAACCTGTGGCGATCCAACAGCCAGTGAAGCCGCTGACTCAGGCTGATATTTTGTCAGGAGAAAAAAATATCAAAATCAACACTGATAATAAGACCATTGTTTCAAAAAATGACCTGGTAGCTAAAACTCTCCTGACGAATATCGGATTAGTGGCTTTCACCAAAAACAGCGTTCTTGTTTTTGACGCGAACAATCAGTTCAAGGAATATCCGATTGGAGCAGGCCAAGGATCCATTGTCAATGCAACATTCATGAGCGATCTTTCGCTAGTTTTAATCATGACAGATCAAAGCAAAATCATCTCATTCAGCCCGATATCACTAAAATTTGCAGACAACAATATAAATATCACAAACAAAGTCAACCAAAGCTTCCTGGGAACATATTTGACATATCTCTATGTCCTGGACACTGAAGCCGGGCAGATTTATCGCTACCCAAGAGCCGAAGGAGGATTTGGTGAAAAAACCGACTGGCTGAAATCTGAAACTACTTTTTCAAAGGCATCAGACATGACCATCGACGACAACATCTATGTTATTGAGAGCGGCAAAGTCATGAAGTTTTTCAAAGGTCTGCCACAAGTAATAACATTCGAATCTTCGCAAACATCGATCAACTACGACAAGATTAGCACATCCATAGATTCGTCCTCACTGTATGTCCTGGATAAACTGAATGCTCGCATAGTGCAATTTTCCAAAGAAGATGGATCGATTGTCTCACAATATTACAATGAGAAACTGAAGGATGGAGCTTCATTGACAGTGGATGAGAAAAATAATGTCGCTTATGTGACAACTTCAAATGGTTTAATTTCCACCACACTTCAATAAAAAAGTTGCTCACGCTTGGCAAGGAAAACTCTCATAAGATACAGATGCTGTGGCATGCGCCACAGACCGTGCTAAAATTTTCACTGAACATTATTATTGTCTCGCAAAAATTTGCACTCATCCAAATTTGCAATTATACATCATACGGCAAAGTGAAAAACGTATGCATTTTTTCAAAAAGCCATTTCCCACAAAAGGAAATGGCTTAATGCGTGCATTTATAGCTTTATAAGCTATTTTTTCTTTGTTACGTACAGAGCCAACATCACTACAGTAGCTAATGACCATGAAGCTGATGAGAATCTGTAATTGGCAGGTTGAAATTGAAAATACAAACCTGAAAGCGCAAGAACGAGAACCAATAATTTAAGAACACTATGCATTTATGACCTCCAAAGAGCTATTTTATCTACTAACTTATCATTATACACCTAAATTGATAAAAAGTCAATAGCATATCAAAAAACAGCTTTGTTTGAGCTGTTTTTTGATATATGAATTTTGTATTGTCTGGAAGCCGAAAACTATAAGCTAGAAGCTCATATTCTGGCATTGTGCCTAGTAGCTAGAAGCTAAAAGCTAGCAGCTAGAAGCTTGTATTCTGCACTGCCTGCCTGGCAAATCTCGCTCTTTCCATGATTTCCCGGTTCACAATGTTAGCATCTCGCCCATATTTCAGACGAGAAAGTTCTTTGAGATAGTTAGCCGCTTCTTGATTGCCACGAGTTGGCGGGAAAAAATTGACATTGAAAGGTTTTGAAAGTTCCCCATTGACCAACACTCGCGCAAAGCCCTTGTAGTTATCAACATTGACCAAATCGCTAGATGTAAAAACTGGAGAGAACTGTTTCTCTAAAAATTCTCCGTCTTCAGGTCCGACGCGAAGCGCTACCATTGAGCCAACATTACCAAACACGGCTTTAGAAATATCTTCTTTCAACTGTCCAATAAATTGATGCGCAATAATCAAGCATAAGCGATATTTTCGAGCTTCGGAGAGAATCTGTGAGATGGAATTTGTGGTCACGTTCTGAAATTCATCAAGATACAAATAGAAATCGCGTCTTTCGTCTTCCGGCATGTCAGACCTTGAAAGGGCGTTCATCAAAATTTTTCCCACGATCACCATTCCGAGCAAATGAGCATTGATTTCCCCGATCTTTCCCTTCGAAAGCTTCACTAATAATATCTTTCCACTATCCATGACTTCACGGAAATTGATGGTACTTTTCTGCTGAGCAATGATTGGGCGCATCATGTCATTGGAAATGAAAGTCGTCAGCTTTGAAGTGATGTATGGAACCATGTTGGCAAGCGCCGCTTCCCCGCCGGCTTTCTCAGCTTCCTTGATCCAGAAATCTAGCACGACTGGATTGTTGCATTTGGAAAGCTTCATTTTTCTGAAATCCTCGTCAGCCAAAACTTTGGAGATTTCCATCAAGGTACTTCCCGATTCAGGATCTTCCATGATCAAAAGCATGGCATTTCTGACATATTGTTCAAACATCGGACCGCCAGTCGCTTTCAAGTCATACAACTGGTCAAAAATTCCAATCATCTCATTGATCACGAAAGTTTTTTGTTCGGGATGAGCAGGATCATATTCAAGCATATTCAATCCAAATGGCCTTTCCATGTCAGAAGGATCAAACACGATCACATCCTCTGCCCGCTCTTTCGGAATTGCAGTCAAGATATCCTCTATAGCATCTCCGTGTGGGTCAATGAAGCAGAACCCTTTTCCATTTCTTGCATCCTGCTTGGCCATCTCTTGAAGGAAATTTGATTTACCAACACCGGTCTGACCGATAGTATACAAATGTCTTCTGCGATCAGAATCAGCCAATCTGATATCAGTTTTTATTCCCCTGTAATCATTGAAACCAAGGACGATTCCTTCCTTGGGAATATTAAGTGGCGGCGGAGCAGCTCCAGCTTTGAGCCATTTAATTTTCGGAGTTTCAGTGGTTGAAATAGGAAAATGAAAAATACTAGCAATTTCTTCCGTAGACAGAATCATCGAATGGTCCTCGTCAAAATTCCTGAAGATGTAGTCAAAGGAGATCTTCTTTTCCTTGATCCTCTTTTGAACTATGAAATGGTTGACGTCATGATTTTCAAATTGAGCGAAAGCATTTTCCATGTGCCCCAAAATCTCATCGGATTTCTGCTGACTGTTTGCTGAGGCGACCAAGCGAATATTGACCTTGAAGCCAGCTTTTCCTGATTTTGCTTCTATTTTCTTGACCAATTCCTGCTCTTCAGGCGTGAGCTGTATGACCTCCTTTTTTAGGATCTCATCCTGCGGTTTGTTTTGCATGGTCTGAAGAACGCCTTTGCCTATTTCAAGAGCGAGCGAAGAAGAATGGGCATCTTTAAGTTGCTTGCCTTGTTGCATGCGGTGCGCTATCCCACGTCCATGCTTTCTCCATTCCTTACCAGCTGGACGCAAAACAAGTTGAATGGCAGCGCCTTCCCCTTCGGTCTGAAGCTTGCTGAGAGCATTAGAAATCTCAGCCAAGGGATCTCTTTCCATGTGTTCATAGGTGAGAATGGGCAAAGCATGAGAATGCTTAAGCTTGAGCAAGGCAGCTGAAGTGAAACTTCCCGGAGAAAAGATGGTATAGTCCGAAATTTTCTCCACTGAAGCATGTGGAAAATATGAATGCACCTGTTTTTCGATGCTTTCGCGAAACTTTCTTGGCACCGCCATGTAAAACTGAATCTCTTCATTGCCGGCTGGATTAGCTATCTCCATCGCGATGTATGGTTCGCTATACAAAAAATGTCCCAGAATGGATTTTTTCTCCTTAATGCTCGAAAGAGTCGTCAAAAGCTGTTCCATTGCGCCTATTTCCTCTTTCCACATTTCACCATCCTCCGATCTTTCATTTTTTTCCTTGAAAATCTTGGTGACCCTGACAACTTCCAAATCCATATTCATCGAGCGATTGATTTGGGCGCGATAATTCAAAAAACTTCTAAGCACCAACATCGCCCCTGATATGAAGACGATGACTGAAAAGCTCCAGACAAGCGGGATCAGAAATGAGTTTAGATCTAGTGTATCCATTAATATTTTCTATTTATTTATATTTTGTATTTATATTCTTGAATTTAAATCTAAAATCTCAATGACAAATGCCCAATAAAATATAAAAATCACAATGACTAAACTGTTTAATTTGTACTTGAGTCATTTGTTTGACATTTGGATTTTGACATTTGAATTTTCTATTATATTTCCTTGATCATTCCGTTTTTTACCAACGCATCATGCAAAGCTTCGCCAAGCATCCTGTCATGAAAGGTGTCCAGAATGTAGTTGTCTTGCATGTGCTGAGCGACTTTCACGGCATGAACCACACCTTTTTGCTGTGCAATATCAACCAGATGCTGCACCTGAGTTTCAGCATCAATCTTTTGCGCTCCAGCTTGCGCATCGCTGGCAACCAAGCCAGGATCAATCTCATCTCCGAATTGCGTCTGCACCTTGGAAAGAATTTTTCCATAACTGTCATCCTTTTCTGCCAAGACAACCTCTTGTACTATTTCGCGCTCAACTTGATAGGGTTTTTCCTGATCAATTGAATTTCCAACGTCAGCGCGCTTCAATTTCCCCTCCAAATCCAAATCTCTCTCTTCAATTGGCTCCAAATTACTTTTCATAAAATTTCTAATTTCTAATTTCTAATTTCTAAACAATTTCTAATGAATAAATTTTAAATCCATCAGTAGGACAAAAAATTATACATTAATTAAATTGAAAAATAATTGAAAATTGAAAATTGTAAATTGAAAATTATCCCTGATTAGCTCTCATCATTTCCTCCTTGAACTCCACGATCACCCCCTGCACCATTTCTTCGTATCCATGAATCTTCTCCCTGAAAAAAGCTTCCATTTGTTCAGGGATAATTTCACCTTCCGTCATCTTTTCATATTCTTCTCGTCCTTTTTCTCCAAGCTTATCCATAGTTTCCAAGAAAATTCTTTTCAACAAAACTTCTGTCATCTTAATGATGAGTTCATTCTGCTTGTCTTGAGAAAGAGTGTCGATTCCCAAATCCTTGATGAGTTGGGAAAGAGCCTCAGACTGCGAACTTGAAGTTATTTCATCTGTCATATTTTTGTTTTTTATATATATTTACTTACAATTTCATCTAATCAAAGTCCACTCGCATCAAAATAATCCGGATTGTCATTATTTGATGTAGTTGCTTTTCTGGCTAATGTCATTATACGGTACGACCAGAGCTTGAAATTTTCGCCCACTTTAGGTTTGGTTTCCTCGGAGCTAGCATAACCGATTATCAACTTCTTAGCCTTGCTAGAAAGCCCCTTCAGATTATTTTCCGGATCATTCAAAGCTTCACGCACGTTCATTCCCCCAAACTTCACGATGTTTCTTGTTTTTCCGTCAAAGAAATCTTTTCCTATTTTCGTGAATGTTTCCTTGTCTGGCATTTCCAACAGAGTCTGCATGTGTTCATGAGAATGTTTGATCAGGTCGCCAATTCTTCCCATCTCATATGCTGGAGCCCAGTTGTAGAGATTACTCCTCGAAGCATCACCAAGGTTTTTTGCATATTCAAGATTAGACTGGAAATTCGGGCTGTTCGGATCAAGCGCTGGCAGCTCCCCATTCGTGACTGCGCTCGCAATTGAATATTTCTCATTTTCAACTGCTATTTCAGCCGCTTTGTCAGCAACAATCTCATTGTTCCATGCTTTATAAACTTGATCCGTTGAGGGCAAAGTTTTTGCAGAAATCTCGGCAGGTGGAACAAGCTTAACTGCTGCTTCAGGCGCTGCATGATGACCATCCAGATGTGAAATCTTACCATCGATACTGTCGATTTTAAATTTGAGCGGATCATGTTCATCAATCGTCAAGACTGTTCCTGGTTTCACATTGACCATTCCATCTTTTAGCATTTTTTGATATTCGCCATCTCCAACTTTTGCAACGATAGCATCCTTGTTGTCATGCATATAATCAAGCCACATGCGATGAGCAGCATGACCAGGATTTTTCATGTCGGGATGAATTTTCTTAATATGATCTATTAAGGTTCTTTCGATACTGCTACCTTTTTCAATTTTTAGTGAGATATCTTCAGTTTTCATCTCAGCCAATTTAGTTGAAATTTCTTTGGCATTTTTTACTCGTTCAGCTTCATTCATTGCTCCATTAGGAGTTGTATGTGAAAATTTGTCCTTCGACTCAACTGGAGCACTGCCATTTGAAGTAGCAGTGGGTCCATTGCTTTCCGGAGCAACAATTTTAGAGGAATGTGCGGTCTGTCCACCATTTCCAGCATCAGCCACAGGAACACCTTTTGGTTCCTTGGAAAATCGCACTCCGCTTTTTTTAAGCTTTTCCACATCCAGTTTGGCACTTTCTGGTGCGACAGCAGGTGTAGTATTGCCAGAAAAGACCTCTTTGACGTCATGATATGTGCCGGCTATCAATTTCCCAACCCATGAATCATTCAAGACATTACTGCCAAATTTGAACAAATCGACCGCCAAACCTGAACCAAGAAAAACTCCCAGCGCTGTTCCTGCCGCCATGTGGCCCAGATTCTTATTTTTTATTTTATCAATAGCATTCTTTTCATCTTTGATTGCAATATTCCAAGTTTGATTGGAAAGATAATCGAATTTTTCCTCCTCATTCATAAGGGAAAGCATTTTTTCAAATTCAACCTTGCTTTCTGCAATTTCCTTTTCTTTTTTGTTTTTGTTTTTGGAAGATAATCCCTCAGCAGTTCCGGCGCCCGTTAGGGCGGCCATTATCACTCGCTTAGCGAGCATTGTTCCACTGATTGCCCCCGCAGAAGCCAGTCCCACACCTACCGCTACTGAACCAGCATATGCCAAACCCGCAAAAGCTGCGCCAACCCCAAGCTTTTTTGCCAAACTCAAAGATCGATAATCCTTGGAAAGTGCTAGCAAGCCCTTTCTAGCATCACCAAAAAATAACTTGCCCTCATGATTTTCAGCCTTGACATCATCATGCATTTCAAGCACTTTCAATTCCTGTTCCAACAGAAATAAACCATAGATATCCGCAAGCTCCGCATCATCCGCACCTCGCAGGCGCGCCTCCGCAATTTGAGCATCACGGAGTTTCATCAAGGCGTTGTCATAAAAAGCCCTGTAAGCAGCAATGTCATGATCACTTTCGAAGGTTTTTTCCTGCTCCTTGGCATTATTATCCAAATTGTTCTTGAATATATTTTCCGGTGAAAAATACTTTCTGACTCTCTTCAGGGCTGTATTTTTTTTATAGTCAACTTCCAGATATTCTCTTCTGGCTTGCTCAACCTCATTCTGTAAGTTCTTTATTATCTCCTGAGATTCTGTAATTTTTAAATTTCTTTCACTCTCAATATTCAAACTATCGCGTTCTCTTTTGCTTACCAAATAATCAACATGGTTATCCAATATATTATTGATATTATTTATTTCTTGACGAACCTCATCATCAAAATCCGTTAATTCAAAATCTCTTGAACTCAGATAGTAATCATAAATATTAAATCCTGGGAGATTTATCGCCTTTTCAATTGCATCTTCGGCTTCCGCTTGCTTAAGCTTAAGGCTATGAATAATTTCATCAAATGTTCTCTCAGATTTATTTTCTAATGCACTCGATTGATTAATGTTTGATTCTAAATTATCCTCCACAACATCAATCAAATCAATTATTTCTTCCTCATCACTAATAATTGCTGATTGCTTATGTTTCTTCAAGACAGCATCAATAAGAGAGTCCGTCTCCGATTGTGACTGCTCGCTTACTCTTTTTTGAATATCTTGTATTGATTCGTTTTTGTTTTCCATCGTATCTCGTGCGTAAAAAATTTTATTGGAATATTTTTTTCAAAATGTAGCTCTCTAATTCTTTTTCATTTGCCTGTTCCAGACCATGATCAGCAACCAGCTCGTCTCTTTTTCTTGCCAACATTTTCCTGATTTGCACCTTAGTGGAAAGAGAAATTTGATCTTCTTTTTCATCATTATTCAAAAGTTCGTATTCTTCATTTCCATCAAGCGCATTTCTGAACTTTTCAACAAATGATTTCGCGGCCTCCGCGAACATGTCCGCGATTTCAATCTCCATGCCAGCTATCAGCTCGGTCCCGTGTTCAAAATTAGGCACTATTTTTTCAGGCTGATCAAAAGCAGAATCTTCAGCAACTTTTTTTGACACGTATTTTTCCTCCTCAACCCTGATCAAATCCTCCAAAAGATCAATACTGCTAGCAATGCTTGCCTTATTATTTTTCAGCAAAATCTTCAGTTCCTTCCGATTGCCATCTGCGTTCTTGTTTAATTCGACAAGATCTTTGTATTTCTTGAGGATTGGATTGAAGATTTTTTCACGTGCGTTCTCAACATCCAACCTATCTTCATCTGTCACCGCGTGACTTTGATATTCCATCATCTTGTCAGAAAAAATTTCTCCAAGTTTTTGACATTCGTGAAGCAGACTCTCAATTTCTTCTTGTTCAGCATGTTCAACAGACAGCATTTCCATGCCGCCATCCTTTTCAGTCGAAACCGTTTCCACGTCAGAGACAGCCATTTTTTCATCAACTTCTATTTTTTCTTGCATATCATCTTCATTGTTATTATTTTCTTCTTTCTGCTCCGAATCAACCTTAGAATTTCCAATGTTTAACGCAATAGGTACTTCATCGATGATAAGATTCTCCCTGACCTCATTATGAATCAAAACAGAAATCTCATTTTGAAATTCCTCTTTCAAGAAAAAATCTGATTGATGTTCCCTATTATTCAAAAAATCACTTTCAACATCGCTCATCTTACGCAAATTATCCATCACAATATCAGTAAGTTCAAATTTGGTAGCGGGGGTGATACTCCTCACACTGCTTTGATATATTGATTCCAATGCTACTTCTTTTTTTAGTGCGTCAATTTCCGCATCAACTCTCTTGAACACGAAAAATTTGAATATTAATTTGTTCAAATCATCTTTTGAGAGACCCTGAATCATTGCTTCAATCTGACGCTTATATGCTTGATCCAAAACAACTTCCTCTCCTTTTCGGAGAGTTTCCATGATATCCACCAAAATGAAATCGTCTTCTAGGATGTTTTTTCCAACCAATGAAGCAATGAAGAAAATCTCTGAATTCAGTGGGCTCTTATTGTGCACATTCAAAACATTTTCCTGCTCCATTTTCTTTTTCAACTCATCCGCCACAGCGACATTCAGAATTTTTTTAGCTTTTTTCTTGAGAGTTTCAACTGTTTCATGAGATTCATGCTTTGTCTCAGTTTTCTTCTCAACATTCACGCCTATCTCCACTTCATCATCTTCAATAATTTCAGTCGCATGTTTATTTTTAGAAAGCTTATCAAAAAATTGCCCGCGATTATTGCTCGCACCGACTGCAAACCTTCCAGATTTTCCTTCGCCTAATCCTTTCATATAAATATATATAAAATAAATTCACTCATTAATAAAATTATAACATAAAAAATAAAACAAAACCACAACGACATGCAAAATATTTTTTGATCAAAAAATATTTTTTTGAAATTCATTTTTTTTGCTCAATTTGTTTTGATAATAAAAAAAGTGTAATGGGACATTGTCCCATTACACTTTCTCTTTCACCTCTACCTCCTGACCTTATCTGGCCAGTCAACCTTACTACTGACAAGCCAGACCTTCACTCCCCCGTAAAATTCGTTCTTTTTATTGGGAAGTATTACTGCTGTCAGGCCCTCATGTTTGATCGAGTCCGGATTACTTTCCAGGTCGACAGACTTGACGAGCATCCCTGCCGGCGCCACGGCTGACCCAAGCACAGGATCCTTGACTTCTTCCCCATTGGAGTCATAGATGCCGGCATCAGAATTCACCGTGCCAATGACCCCCACCTCGGCTTCGGACTTCAAGTTCATCTTTTTGAGTCCATTAGCGGCCACTTTTTTTCCATTTCGCATCGTACGATCCAGTTCAACATTCAAATCTGGATTCGTAATGCCGATAAATAAGAAAAAAAGCGCGATTGGCAAAACGATGACCGCTATCCAGCCCAGCACACTCCTTATCCTGGCTACCTGAACAGGTGTCAGTGCCGGGGCAACTCCAGCAACTCTAGGTGGCACAAAAGCAACCATCAAGGCCGATAATACTAAGCCAACCATGATGCCGCTGAATACTGCGTGAGCAAAAACTCCCAGAATTCCAAAAATCAGCATGATAACAAACGACACGATGTACTTCTCTTTTCCAGTCATGGCACCCTCCAATGTTGTGTTAAGGTTAAGTTTCAATATATTAAAGTTTCTATTTTGTTGTAAATGTGCTTCATTGAGCCCTTTTGAACTTGTCACAGGATCATCCTATAACAATCAATATTAGCACAATATTGATAAAAAGTCAATAGCTGCTCATATAGAGCTTTTTCGTGGCTTAATATAGCCCAAAAGTGGCATATTCCTAAAAAGACAAATAATTGCTATAATATCAGTAACATTCATCGCTCTTCTCTTTTAATTTGGGGCGACTAAAACACAAAAATGAAAATAAAACAAAAACACGTAATCATTGGATTACTCATGGCAATTCTCATGGCCGCTTTCACACTCAGGACTGCCAACATCAAAAATATTCCAGCCGGAATCTATCCCGACGAAGCGCAAAATGGCGTTGACGCCCAACTTGCCAATTCGACCGGCGAGTACAAACTTTTCTATGAAAGCAACTACGGCCGAGAAGGACTGTTCATAAATCTTCAAGCGTTGTCCATCAAGACTTTCGGTCCGACAGAATTCGCCCTGAAAATCTGGTCGATCATTTTCGGCACCCTGACTGTGCTCGGCGTCTTCCTGCTAGCTAGTGAACTTTTCCAAAACAAGATTGCCGGTCTGATCGGAGCCTATCTCATTGCCTTTTCATATTGGGCAATCAATTTTTCGCGCATAGGATTCAGAGCGATCATGGTGCCTTTCATCCTTTCTTTTTCATTTTATTTTCTCTTCAAAGGACTAAGGACCAAGAAGTTGCATGATTTTGTCATCGCCGGCCTCATCTATGGATTGGGCGTGCACACCTACATCGCCTTCAGAGTTTCGCCTTTGGTTTTGGTTGCACTTTTCATTTCCCTCCTCATCACTCGCAAAAATTTCATCGCCAATTATTGGAAACACACCTTAGTCTTTGTCGTGGCACTTTTCATCACAGCGGCTCCCATGCTTTTTGATTTTTTTATCTTCAATCCGCATCACTATGCTTCACGCACCAGTGCAATCTCAATCCTGAATCCAGAAGTGAACCAAGGAAAATTGGTCAGTTCCATTGCAAAAACATTCGCGCTCAGCCTTCAAAAATATGTGGTCATGGGCGATCTTAACATGCGACACAACTATCCTCCCTATGCACTGCTGAATCCACTGACTGGAGTGGCCTTTTTGATAGGACTTTTCTATATCATATATAAGATCATTAATTTGCTTTGGCTCAGATTCAGAAAGGATATTCGAAACGAAAAACTAGACATCTACATATTCCTTTTCGCCTGGCTGATAGCACTACTCATTCCTGAGTTTCTGGCTAGTGAAGGAAATCCCCACGCTTTGCGCTCAATAGGAACACTGCCAGCTGTCATCATCATCTCAATCATTCCTTTCATGTGGGTTCTCAAGAAATACAATTCTTTTGGACACGGCTTCAGGATTTTTGTGATTTCCTCAGCCATAGCAACTTTCGCCTTCATAGCAATTGCCGACCCTGTGAAATATTTCATCTATTTTGCCAACAGTCCCAAACAACATGAAGTTTTTGACGCTAATTTGCGGGTCGTTTCTGACTACATCAAAGCCATCAATCCCAGTCAGGAAAAATTCATCGTGACCGGAAGCATGCAGAGATTGCCAATCAAATATCTTAATCCGAACATTTCCAACACTTTCTATTTTTATCCAGGAGAAGTCCAGAACATTTCACCCAGCAACACTGATTCCGCAATTTTCATCTTCACAGGAGCTGATTGGGACGCCATAAACTATCTCCGCACAAAATTTCCAAACATGACATTTCAAGATCATCGCAATTCATTTGGAGACACGTTCTATACTTTGAAAAATTAATAGCAATCTTTTAAAAAACAAAAATATGGAAAAGTTCCTGAAAAAACATCACATCTGGATCATTGCAATCATCATGACGTTTTTCATTTCAGTAAGCTTGCTGAATGCAAAAAATGACACGGCGACTTTTGATGAAGTGGCGCATATTCCAGCTGGATTCAGCTACATCACTCAGCACGACATGCGACTCAATCCTGAGCACCCGCCTCTACTCAAGGATCTCATTGGAATCCCACTGGTGTTTCTGAATCTTAATTTTGACACTGGCAAGCAATTTTGGAGCGGAGAAGGACTAAACAGAATCTGGGACGACGGACAATGGGAAGCAGGAAAACATCTGCTGTACGGCGCAGGCAATGATCCCGGACAAATTCTTTTTTGGGCCAGACTTCCCATCATCATAATATCAGTCATCCTTGGATTGTTTCTTTTCATGTGGGGAAAGGAAATCGCTGGCACAATCGGAGGTTTGTTCGCTTTAGTTCTCTATGCCTTTGATCCCAACATTCTTGGGCACAATCATTATGTGACAACAGACATAGGAATCGCGGCTTTTCTGACATTTGCCTTCTACTATTTTCTCAAATTCATCAAAAATCCGACTGGAAAAAATATTTTGCTCAGCGGTTTTTTTCTTGGACTGGTGAACCTCACCAAGTTCTCCTCTTTGATGGCCTATCCGATTCTTGCGCTTGTTTTGGTTGGTTATCCACTGATAAAAAAAATATCGCACGACAAAAAAGAAAACTCGCAGCGAGCGCTTCGCGCAAAAGTTTTCGCAAGCTACCTGGGAAAAGGTTTGGCAGTTTTTATGATTTCAATGTTTGTGGTTTGGATCGGATATGCCCTGAACACTTACAAGATGCCTCAGGAAATAATTGACCGTCAAATCAATTTTTCATTTCCTGTCAGCGATCCGAATAAGCTCAGTTTATACACCAATGAGGCATTGACGTTTTTGAATTCATCAGACTATCTTCGTCCAATGGGAGAATATTTCCTAGGTGTTACCATGGTTTTCAAGCGTGTGGCTGGAGGAAATGGAACTTATTTCCTGGAAAATGTTTCCGGCAAAGCTTCTCCAATCTACTTCCCTATTGTGTTTTTAATCAAGACGACAATTCCACTGCTGGCACTCATTCTGTTCTCCCTAGCGTACACAGTTTCCCAAACTTTCCAAACTGCAACCAAATCGATGCGAATGAAAGATCTGAAAAAGAGCATCGTGCGTTTTCTGCAGACAGGTGTCACGCAATACACATTGTTCGGTTTCATCCTGCTCTATTCCGCGCTAAGCATCACTGGGAACCTCAATATTGGCCTGAGACATCTGTTCCCGATCATTCCCCTGATGTATCTGCTGATCACTAAAAAAGTTTTTGAGTTCCTAAGAAAAAAACACCCGCTCACAAAACATCAGCTGCACATGATGACGCTAGGACTTCTGGCTTGGATCATACTGATTCCAATCTTGAGCTATCCTGGATATGTCTCGTATTTCAATGAAACGGTTGGCGGAAGTAAAAATGGTTTCAAATATGTCACAGACTCAAACACGGACTGGGGACAAGACCTGGGCAGACTCAAGATTTTTCTCGACAAAAATCCACAGATAGACAAGATTCGAGTGGATTATTTCGGCGGAGGTGATCCTCAGCATTATCTTGGGGATAGATATGTTTCCTGGTGGGATTCCAAACGTCCTGTTGAAACTGGATGGTATGCCATTTCAGCCAATGCTCTGCAGACAAGCACCTACAACAAAGAAAAATCGCCTGAAAATAATTACGCCTGGACAAAGCAATATGAGCCGGTTGCCATGATTGAAAATTCCATCCTCATCTACAACATCACAGCGCCGCCCATTGAATAATTTTCTCCACCAGTTCAATAAAAAAAACCATGAAATGTTTCATGGTTTTTTTATTGTGTCATTCGCAATATATGGTTCCATGTAAAATAGCCACGTTTTTTTGTTTTACTGTTTTCTTTTTGGCCAACAATTCAGGGCAGTAATTCTTGAGTCCTTGACCATAGATCTCGGTCAAGGACGTGCTCAAAAAGGAAATAGGAAAACAAAAAATACACTT
>CAZAJN010000016.1:0-20057 GCA_964485555.1 uncultured Bdellovibrionales bacterium | reverse complement strand
AAAAGCTTTACGATATACAAAGAAGTTTCGGTGACTCAAATGAAAAATTCTGAAAATTCGCCAATATATTTCGGTAACCTTTAATTATGATCTATAGCGTAACAATAACCCCATCTTCAACAATAAATAGAAAAACACCTCTTATAAATCCACCACTGTTATGAATTTAATAAGAGTGACAAGGGAAATAGATTCATTTCCCTTGCCGAATTTTTTAAAGCTGTAATTCTGGCTGAACATTGACTCTACGAACACCGATCCAATTCACCATAACTTCATCAGACCACCCTGCGTGAGCGCACAAGTGTCTTTTCCATCCACCATTTTCATATTTTTCAATATGGATGAAGTGAGAAGTATTTCCTCCATCATGGTAGACAATTCGATAAACCCCAGGATTCAAAACCTCATCATCAGGAAATTCAATGTCTTCCAGGACTTCAAATTCTTCACCCAGGCCAGGACAAATGAATCCGCAACTTGCAGGGCAACTGAAATAACCCTTTCTAATGTTCCATGGGTGTCGCTTAGGATTTGCCTCTATCTGCCGAGCTGATAGAGCAAAAAATTGCTTAAGATAATTTGTAACTTCTGAATCTCCAGTTTTTACTAATTTTTTCATGGTATTCTCCTCTATTTATTTGTGAAATAACTTACCGATTGACTCATGCTAACGGTCTATATTAGCATGTTTAAAGATATTTGTCAATAGTTTGCCGACACTTATTTTTATAGTTCTTTTCGACATTTTTACATATTTATAGCACTATTTACATGCTTTAATTAATGTGATATATTTAATTTAGATAAAAGTGTCGGTTTTTTTATACAAATATCTTTAATCTATGAGCAGTCAGATAAATTCTTTGGAAAAACTAGGACTGAGCAAAAAAGAAGCTCGGCTTTATTTGATTTCCCTGGAAACTGGCCCTGCGACCATTGCCAAACTGGCTCAAAAATCAGGCCTCAAGCGTGGCACAATTTATGAATTTTTGGATGAAATGGTTGAAAAAGGCCTTTTGGAAGTCAGCATCTCTGGAAAAAGAAAGCTCTATGGCGGAACTGAGCCCAAAAAACTGCAAAAAATTATTGACCGGCAAAAAGACATTTTGGAAAGCTTGCTTCCCGATTTGTCCTTGCTCACTTCAACTGGCCCCAATAAACCAAAAATAAAGTTCTATGAAGGCAAAGAAGGCATTTTGAAAGCGTACTATGAGATATTGGATCTTCCTGACGGATCAGAAGTGGTTGGCTTTGCCACTCTGGGAGAAATTTATAAGATTTTCACCAGAAGCGATGTTGACAGATATGTCAAAAAGCGCGCCGCCAAAAGAATAAAAGAAAAATTGATCATGCCCACTGACAAATATGCCGAGAGTCACAGCCAAGACAACAAGAAAGAATGGCGCGAAACCTTGCTTATTCCGAGAAATAAATTCTTCATCACCAATGAAATCAATGTCTATCAAAACAAAGTCGCCATTGTTTCACTGGGAGAAGAAAAAGTTGCCGTCATCATTGAGTCGCAGCAAATAGCTGACACACAAAGAGCAATTTTTAATTTGATTTGGAATAATTTGAGAAAGAAATAACCAAATTATCATTCCTGTCTGAGCAGGAATGACATATGCAGAATGATCGCTATCAGCTTGTAATATATTAAACCTGCGATATACTAAAAAACCATGAAAAAAGAAACTAAAAAACTCATCCTTATCGACGGCAACGCCATCATTCATCGTGCGTATCACGCGCTGCCACCTTTTTCCACCAAAAAGGGAGAATTGGTCAATGCTGTGTATGGATTTTCCTCCACTTTGCTCAGTGTGATTGCGGAATTCAAACCTGACTACGTTGTGGCGTCTTTCGATTTGGCGGGCAAAACATTTCGCCATGAAAAATTTGAAGCCTACAAAGCCACTCGTGTGAAAGGAGACGACGAGCTATATGCCCAAATCCCGCGAGTCAAAGAAGTCGTCGAGGCTTTCAATATCCCGATCTATGAAAAAGCAGGTTTCGAGGCTGACGACATCATTGGGACCATCGCCACTCAGATTAAAAAAAATGGGGATTCGATTGAAACCATCATAGTCACTGGCGATATGGACACCTTGCAGCTGGTGAACGACACCACAAAAGTTTATACCATGAGAAGGGGCTTGAGCGATTCAATTCTTTATGACAAAGACAGAGTCATTGAGCGCTATGGTCTCAATCCCGATCAGATCATTGACTACAAGGCTCTTCGAGGAGATCCTTCTGACAACATTCCGGGCGTGAAGGGTATCGGAGAAAAAACTGCTGTGACTTTGCTTCAAAAATATGTGGCATTGGACGGAGTGTATGAAAATATTGAAGAAATCAAAGGAGCAGTGAAAGATAAATTGGTGCGCGACAAAGTTCAAGCCTACCTTAGTCAGGAACTGGCAACGATTTCATTGGATGTCCCCATTGAATTTGAACTTGAAAAATCAGTACTGCATGACTATGACCGCGAAAAAATCGTGAAACTTTTTAGCGAGCTTAATTTTTTTAGTCTGATTAAGCGTCTGCCGGGAATCCAAACCGAAGAAATAGAGAAAGCGACTAGCAAAAAAACTTCCGATGGCGTGAAAGATTTCAAATACACCTTGGCAACCAAGGATAACATGCAGGAACTGATTTCCGAATTTTCTGAAGCATCGGAGATCTCAATCGCCAGTGAAACAGCTGACGGGAAGCTTAGCGGACTTGCCATATCTTGGAAAACTGGGCGCGCAGCATTTTTTCCAGCAGAAATGCTTGTCAGGGAAGATCTGAAAAATATTTTGCAAAGTTCAATTGTCAAAAAGATTGGCTATGACTTAAAGGCTATCTACAAACAACTTTTTTCCGCTTCAATAGTTCTTGAAAACATGTCCTTCGACGACATGTTGGCTGCCTATGCTTTGAACCCCGGAGAAAAAATCACATTGGAAAAACTTGTTTTTGCTGAGCTTGGCGAGGACATCACCTTTGAGAAAAAAACTAAGGGTCAACTCTCTTTGGTTGCAAACCCGGAAGATGAAAAAAATGCGGTCAATTTAATTTGCCAACAAGCGGACTACGCGTTCAAATTGAAAAATTCCTTGGAGAAAAGAATTGACGAAATAAGCGCCGATCAGAAGCAATCGGCGCTGACTGACGGAACAATTTCAACTATTTTTCACGAAATGGAAATGCCACTTTTGAAAATTTTGGCTGACATGGAGATTGCAGGCGTTGAACTAAACACGACCATTTTCAAAGGTATCTCTGAAAAAATAACTGTGACCATCAAGAATCTGGAAAAATCCATCTATGAAATGGCTGGGAGACAGTTCAACATCAACTCCCCTAGCCAATTGTCAGAAATACTTTTTACAGACTTGGCACTTTCCAGCGTGGACATCAAAAAAACAAAAAAGGGTTTGTCGACTGGAGCAGCTGAATTGGAAAAATTGAGAGGTTCTCACAAGATAATTGAGAAGATCGAGGAGTATCGCGAACTTTTCAAATTGAAAACCACCTATCTCGATGCTATTCCAAAATTGGTAGACGAAAATTCACGCATTCACACGACTTTCAATCAAGCAGTCGCCGCCACCGGACGACTTTCATCAACTGATCCCAACTTGCAAAACATTCCAATCAAAACAGAACTCGGACAATTACTAAGGACTGCCTTCGCGGCTAAAGATGGTTTCAAGCTGGTAGGCGCTGATTATTCACAAATCGATCTTCGCTGTGTGGCGCACGTGAGTGGTGACAAAAAATTGATAGAGGCCTTTCACAGAGGAGATGACATCCATTCAATCACGGCCTCCGAGGTTAATGGCGTGGCCATATCGCAAGTGACGCAAAAAATGCGCTCGGCTGCCAAGGCTTTGAATTTCGGGATCATCTACGGGATGAGCTCATTCGGCTTTTCACAATCAGCCGGAATTCCACGAGACCAAGCCCAAAAATTCATCAATGCCTACATGGAAAAATTCGCTGGAGTGGCCAGATACATGAAAGAAACACGCGAATTTGCACGAACTAATGGTTATGTCGAAACATTGCTTGGCAGAAGAAGAAATCTCAATGAGATAAATTCTCCCAATTTCCAAGTAGCTGCAGGAGCCGAAAGAATGGCCATCAACATGCCTATTCAAGGCCTGGCTGCTGACATTGTGAAACTGGCCATGATTCACACACAGAAAGCTTTTGAAAATGACAGCGATGTCCAAATGATTCTTCAGATTCATGATGAAATCATTTTGGAGGTGAAATCGGAAAAGGCCGAGACCGTGGCAAACAAACTCAAAGAAATCATGGAGCATGTGCACCCTCTTCGTGTTCCACTGATCGTGGATGCGCAAGTTGGAGATAATTGGGGAGAAATCTAGAACAGCTTCGCAGCTTTTTAGCTGATTAGCTTCCTAGGCGATGCTTTTCTCAAAATTATAATTGCGTCATTAGCTAAAAAGCTAATCAGCTAATGTTTAATAAGCTAAAATCATGCCTGAACTTCCTGAAGTGCAAACAATTGTGAATGACCTTCAAAAAATCACCAGCGATACCATCACCGGTTTTTGGACGGATTTTCCAAAAGCTATCAAATCGGAAAACATTGGAAGCAAAATTACAAATCAGAAGATAAAGTCTGTAATGAGAAATGGTAAAAATATTATCATAGAGATTGCTAATGAAAAATTTATCGTTATCCATTTGAAAATGACCGGAAAACTAATCCTGACAAAGCTACAACCTGCAGCCTACAAGCTAGAAGCTGTTCCCAAACATCTACATCATATTTTTTATTTGAAAAAAAATGGCGCCCTGGAATTTCATGACATCCGCAAATTTGCCACCATTGAAATCATAAGCAAAACAAAGTTATTGGAAATTACAGCCAAAAAGGGTGTCGATCCTTTTTCAACAGAATTCACCATTGAAAAATTTACAGAGTTAATTGAAAGAAAAAAACATAAAAGCATTAAGAGCATCCTGATGGATCAGACGGTAATCTCCGGAATCGGAAATATTTATGCCTCCGAAATCCCCTTTGATTCAAAAATAAATCCTCATCGCAAAATTAGCAGCCTAAGTCCAGCTGAACTGAAATTGCTCCAAAAGTCCATTTTGAAAATCTTGAAAAAAGCCATCGAATTGCGCGGAACCTCTTTTAGTGATTATAGGGATGGAAATGACAAAAAAGGAGGATTTCAAAATTTTCTGAAAGTGTATGGAAAAGCTGGTAAAAAATGCGTGAAATGTGATACAATAATTGAAAAGGGCACAGTTGAGCAAAGGAGCACTTTCCACTGCCCCGCGTGCCAAAAATAAATTTAATCACTCTTCAAAAGTACAAATTTTTTACATTACAAAAGTACAAAAAACTAAGCATATTTGTACATTTGTAATTTTGTATTTATTTTGTAATTTTGTAGAACTTAAAAAATGAATCGGAAACAAATCGGTTTGATCGTTTTGGTTGCTGCAATTATTGCAGGAGGAATTGTATTTTTTACCAAAGACAAAAAAGCCTCCAGCGTGAAGCAAATCCAAGTCAACGGAGTAAAAGAAAGTTCAACCCCAGCAAATTCTGGAGATGTTAATCCTATCACAGGACTGGCCTGCGAAAACTGGAATCGTCGCAATTTTTCTGTGATGCAACCCGCCGATGTTGATGCTAGACCGTTAGCAGGACTTTCTGAATCAGACATGACATTTGAAATGGTGGCTGTATATGGAGGAATAACCCGCCTTATGGGAGTGTATGGATGCAATTATCCTGAAGAAGTTGGTTCGCTCAGAAGTGCACGTCATGATTTCGTTCATTTGGCAAAAAGCCTGGATTCCATCTATGTCCACTGGGGACGAGCTGACATCGAACAATTCAAGGATGTATTGAACAGTGGCATTATTGATGACATGAACTGCAACAACGACGCAGGAAAATCCGCCGGTCAATATTGCTTTAGGAAAACAAGGGAGGGTAACATGCGCGGAGTGGACACTGGATATGCAAAATTTGCTGACCTGTTGAAAGGCGCTGAGAACTATGGATACAGCAAAGAAAACAAGTTTGTGGGATACCCCCATCAAGCCGAAGCTTCCATTGATCAACGTCCTAGTGGCGGAAATCTTCGTGTAGCTTTTGCAAAGCCATATGATGTTGAATATGACTATGACAAAGCTAGCAACTCATATTTGAGAACTTGGGGAAGCGTAGCTGATACCGATAGAAGCAATAAGAAAAGAATTGCTCCTAAGAATGTAGTTGTCATGATTGCTGATGCTGCTCCAATCAAAGTTGGAGAACAATATGCCAACGTTCAAATCGGAGATCCATGGTATGATCAAGCTGATTCCGGAAGCGCATTTTTCTACATGAACGGACAGCAATACAAAGGAACTTGGAGAAAGGATAGAAACAAAATCGACAGCAAGCTTTTCTTTTTGGATGAACAAGGACAAGAAATCAAATTTGTTCCCGGTCAGATCTGGGTAGACATCATTGATCCAGGTCAAGCTTTGCGATGGACACCAGCGGCTTAGCAAATCACAAATATCAAATAACAAATTCCAAGCAAACAACAAACTTTCAAAATTCACTAATCAAGCGTTCATAATTTTTTGCTTCAAGCTTATCCCGTAGGGGAGAATATTGGTTATTGAAATTTGCTTGTATTTTGTTTATTGATTATTGTTTATTGAAAAATATGTTAATATTTTTGTTTGGTGCTGACAGTTTCCGCTCTCAGGAGAAACTCAGTGAGCTTAAAAATCAATATTTCACAAAGAACAGCTCAGGCACAGACCTGAGTGTTCTTGAATATGGAGAAACTGGCACAATGAAAACATTGTCTGAAATACTTTCAGCCAAGGGACTTTTTTCTTCCAAGCAGCTGGTTGTCGTAAAAAATGCCATGACCAAGGGAACCACTGACCAGCAAAAAGAGCTGCTGGTATTTTTGAAATCTCAAAAGCAACTCAAGGATGATGCTGATTCGATTGTGATTTTTTTCGAAGCTGGCTCCCCCAAGAAAAATGGCGCTCTTTACAAATTCCTGATCTTGCAAGCCAAAAAACAGGAATTCGCACCATTGGAGGGAATGGCCTTGACCAACTGGGCCCTAGATTTGGCCAAGAAACTTTCTCCTGAGACCACTTTCTCGCGGTCTGCACTCAACATGCTGCTAGCGGCCACAGGGAATGACCTTCACGTTCTCAATAATGAGATAACAAAACTTGTAAGTTTCAAAACAAAAGGAGAAATAGGAAATGATGACATCTCAACCTTGGTCAAATCAAAAATAGATTCAACCATGTTTGAAACCATAGAAGCGCTTTCTTCCGGCAACAAATCTCGAGCCTTAGAACTTTTGCATGCACAAATAGCTAAAGGTGAAGATGTTTTCTACATTCTTTCGATGTACACCTACCAAATCAGAACCCTTCTTAAGATTGGAGATTTCTATTGGCAAGGCATGACCGGTGCACCGCAAATCGCTCAAGCTTCCGGCATCCATCCATACGTTGTGCAAAAATCACTCTCACAAATCAGAAACCTTTCTGAAGAAAAAACAAAACAGATGCTCCGTGACTTGGCTGAAATAGATCAAAATGCCAAAACTGGAAAAGTAGACCCCCTTCTTGCCATGGACACGTTCATTGTTTCCTTATAAACATTCCATTCAAAAGGAGCAAAAAAAATCAACGAATTAAATTCGTTGATTTTTTATTATGCAAAGATTTCGAAATTTTTACTTCTTCAGTGCAAGTTTCTTTACAGCAGCGTTCAAACGGGATTTCTTGCGAGCAGCGGTATTTTTTTTGATAACATTCTTTTGTGCAGCTTTGTCCAAAGCTTTGATGGCAGCTTTCAAGAATTCTTGAGCTTCCTTGATGCTTCCAGCAGCGATATTTTCATTAGTCTTCTTGATAGCATTTCGGAAAACACCTTTCACAATCTTATTCTTGATAGTCTTGCGATCAGTGACTCGCATGTATTTTTTAGCAGATTTTTTGATTGGCACGGGGTTATTTGGACTCACCTATTCCTGAGAGCATTAGGAAAAAGCTTATCCGATAAAATTAATTTAAATATTGTTCTATCTATTATTAACACGTATGATCTACTTTGGCAAGAGTGAGTAAGGAAAAACTATCAAAGTCTACGTATTGTTTTTTACGGCTTCCGTGTGAGCGAAGCGAACGAAAGGCAAGTAAAAAATAATACTTAGACTTTGATAGAACCTTTTGACTATGTGGACATCGCCAGATCAATAATTTCTTCTCCTCCAAGTTGTTCATTCACTTTTTTGACTATATATCCCCTGTTGAGCCAAATTTCACTAGCCCAGGTCGAGCCCGTAGCCTTGATGAATATCTTCTTATCCTTAAAGAACACTGGCATAATGTTTTCCGACCCTAGTCTGCCATATTCAGCCTTAATAACCAAGCCAAAAACATAAAAAACGCTTTGCTGATCAATGACCATGCGCCTGGCTTGGATGTTTTTGTTATTTATAAAGGATCCTAGAGTCTTCATTTGAATAACTTTTACACCTTATGTAACATTGTTTTTTTGCGGCCTGCCTACCGGTAGGCAGGCTTCAGCATATAAATTTACGGGCAATAAGACATGAAGATCCTGAAACAAGTTCAGGATGACATAAAAATTAATTATCTTATATTTTTATGTCAGTTCTTGATCGGCATGATTATGTAGGTGTATGAAAGATTTTCTTCCCTTTTTTCTCCCTGAACCATTCGGAGGACTGCTGGCGAAGATCCGCTGTTCATGAGCAGAACCATGTGTGAAGTTCCCATTGCTTGAAGTCCATCCACCATGTAGCGAGGATTAAAAAGCGCTTCCTGTTCAGGTCCTTCAACTTGCGCATTCAAAATAGTTTTATTCTCGCCAACTTCTTCAGCCCGAGATTGGACATACACTTCCTTACCCTCAGGATTTACTGTAAATTTGACCTCTCCAGCTTTACTGTGAGTGAAAATGCCTGCGATCTTCACTGCTCTCAAGACAGAGTCTTTTTCGAGAACCACCCTGGTTGCAAAAGATTCCGGAATAATTTGTTGATATGGAGGATATTTGCCGTTAATAAGCCTTGAAACGATCCTGACATTGTCCACTTGAAAAAAGATTTGGCTTTCCTCAATTCCGATTTTTATTTCCTGCGTGTCATTACCTATAACTCTGAAAACTTCAGAAAAAGTATTAAGTGGCACAATGATGGAGCCAGTTTTTTCAATAAAAAGATCGTATGCCTGCGGATTATCCTTCACCAAAGTCACAACTGCCTCCGCTAGACGAAAACTGTCTGTAGCAGCTAATTTTACCTCCAATTTATCAAGCAAAACGTTAAATCCTGTAAGTTCTGGGCGGGTGCTGTCCATTGACACGCACATCGCCAAGCGCGGAATGGCTTCACGCATCTCTTGAGCAGGCAAAGAAAACAAGAATTCCCCCTCCATCTCTGGAATGATTGGGAAATCCTGAGCTTGCAAACCCTTGATTTGAGCTTTAGAAGAGCCACTTTCAATATGCAAGGTTTGGTCAATCACGACCAATGAAACTGTCCCGTCAGCTGGCAGATTATTCACGAAGTTGCTGAGAAGGCGTGCTGGAACTGTTATTGTTCCCTCTTCTTCAATCTTTGCACCTATTTTCAAAAAAACTCCAATTTCCAGATTGGTAGCCGCTATCTTGAGCATTCCATGATCAGTTTCGAGCAAAATGTTTTCCAAAATCGGAAGCGTGATCTGCTTTCCCACAACTCGTTCCGTGCTATAGATGGCTTTTTTGAAATTTTCTTGAGTACAGGTCAGTTTCATATGTTTGATATTCTTAGGATTTTATGTGGCATTAAATTGGGGATCATAACACTTATGCACACATTATACACAAGCATGTTTAGCTTTATCTAAAGCCTAAACTGCATATATTCGCTCTCTCAGGATCCCCACGTCTTCCCTAACTTTCTCATCGGTTTCCATTTCCTTGTTTATTTTTTCATAAGCGTGCAAGGCAGTGGTGTGATCTCGTCCACCAAACAAAGTTCCAATGCTCGGATAGGAAGCGCCCAGTTCACTGCGCATGATGTACATGGCGACATGGCGCGCATAAGCAATTTCCTTTTTTCGTCCTTTTTCAATAAGCTCCTTGTTTGAGATATTGAAATATTGCGCAATTGCATCAATCACATTTTGTGGCTGCACGCCTTTCTTTTTTCCGCTTGAAATTATTTCCTGCAAGGCTTGTTGGACGAATTTCAAAGTAGGCAACTTCTTATTGAATTCACAAGCTCCAATAATGCGATTTAGCGCTCCCTCCAATTCTCTGATATTATTTTTGACATTCTCAGCAATAAACCTTAGCGCCTCTTCGTCCATATAAAAATTCTTTTCGGCAGTTTTTGTTTTCAAAATTGCGATGCGAGTTTCAAGATCAGGTTTGCCGATGTCAGCTATCATTCCCCCTTCAAAACGAGATCTCAATCTGTCTTCAAGTGTTGCAATGGCTTTCGGAGGGCGATCAGAACTGATGACAATCTGCTTGTTCAACTGATAAAGGGCATTAAAAATATGGAAGAATTCAATCTGAGTCTTTTCCTTGCCAGCTAAAAATTGCACGTCGTCAATGATCAGCAGGTCAATTGCTTGATAGGCCGATTTGAAATCATTCACCGTCTGATTGCGGATTGAATCGATAAGCTCATTAGCAAATCTTTCAGAGGTGATATATTTTATTCTGCGCGAGCTGTCATGCGCCAAGATCTCATTTCCAATCGACTGCAAGAGATGCGTTTTTCCAAGACCAACTCCACCATAAATAAAAAGCGGGTTATATATTTTTCCCAAGTTCTGAGAAACAGCGTAGCAGGCCGCGCGTGCAAGTTCATTGTTTTCACCAATGATAAAATTTTCAAAAGTGTAGCGTGGGTTTATGTTGTTTTCTTGAGCAGCTTGAACAGCTTGATTCGGGTGATTGACTGGAGCTGGAGCGTAGTTCGGAGCTTGATATTGCTGAGGCTGATTGTTGTAATTTGCTACAGGTTGAGACTGCGGAGCTGAATCTTGCTTAACTTCATTGGAAGACCCCTGCGGAGCCTGATCACTGCTATAGATGACACAATTGATCTCCCTGATGTCGTCTTGAAAATTCCTAAGCGCTCTGAAAATGTAAGTGTTGTATTTGTTTTCCAGCCATTCTTTGGCAAAACCGTTCGGAACACCGATAACAACCTTGCCGTTTTCATTGGAAAGGATTGTGGTGTTCTTAAACCAAGTACTAAAATTAGCCTTAGAGATAGATAGTTCTATTTCCCCAAGTGCGGCTTGCCAAAGTTCTGCATTATTCATTCCTGTAGTAAAAATTTGAATGAGCCAGGCTCAATCTAAATTTTTTCTTTCGAACTTTTAATTAAAAAACAAACGATTTGATTTTTTCCAATAGATATCAATATGAAATGGACCAGATGAGAAATATTCAAGCTGTCCTTAGTAAACAAAATTATATCATGTCATTCAGACAGGTACCAGCCGTTCATGTCCGGAACTGTTAACAATGTGTGCATAAGTGGATAAGTCGTTTTTTTCCCTCTGTTCAGCTTTTTTATACCACATTTTAGCACAAAAAGCGACCTTTTTCATGACTTATTGGTAGGATATCTCCTAACATTAACTCTTGTCAACAACCGACTGTCTGTATATGCGATATTTAAAGCCTCAAATGAGCTCTTTTTGACCAATAAATGGGTTGACTTTTTATCCTGGACTGATACACTAAGGCATAGGTTACAATTAATTAATTCAGCGATTACGCATCCATTCTTTGCCTAATCTTAAATTCATTCAAATATGAAACGAACATACCAGCCTAAAAAAGGACGACGAAAAAGCCGACACGGATTTCTTGAGCGCATGAGCACAAAAAACGGCGCAGCTGTAATAAAAAGACGAAGACAAAATGGCCGCAAAAAGCTTTCTGTCTAGTTTAGGCAAATGTCTTATCATCTGATGCAAAATCTTCATGCTCCCAAAACAACACAGATTAATCAAACGTGAAGACTTTGCCAAAACTTTTTCCAAAGGATCATTCGTTTCCCTGTACGGTGGAGTCTCAATCAAGTTCACCGAAACAGGACTTCCTTCCTCACGGATAGGTTTTCCTATTGGAAAAAATTTTTCAAAGAAGGCAGTCGAAAGAAACAGGGCGCGCAGAGTTTTGAGAGCTGCAACTTTTCAACTACTTAGACAACTGAAGCCGGGTTTTGATATAATAGTCATGATCAGACCTGAATACAAAAACATAGAATTTAAGAAGGTTACTGAGGATTTAAGAAAAATTTTCGCTAAAGCTAACTTACTTACGTAATACATTCCTACTAAAAAAGGAATAATCAAAACAAAATGGTAGCACTCTTTGATGCACTAATCTATCAGCCACTCTACAATATTCTTATTTTTCTTTACAATGTCGTGCCTGGCAGTGATTTTGGAATTTCCATCATCCTGATCACGATTTTACTTCGAACATTTTTAATCCCCCTTTACAAGAAGCAGATTGAATCGCAAAAGAAAATGCAAGTTTTGCAACCCAAAATAAAGGCTTTGCAGGAGAAGACCAAACACGACAAGGAACAACA
The DNA here is from genome assembly GCA_964485555.1 of uncultured Bdellovibrionales bacterium. Taxonomy (GTDB): domain Bacteria; phylum Patescibacteriota; class Minisyncoccia; order Moranbacterales; family GWC2-37-73; genus GWC2-37-8. The sequence goes on along the minus strand of CAZAJN010000016.1, from coordinate 7,404 downwards.
AACCAAGCAACTGATGGAGCTCTACAAAGAGCACAAGACCAATCCCTTTTCCGGTTGTTTGCCTATCATCATACAAATTGTTTTCTTTCTCGCCATCTACAGGGTGCTTATAAATATTTCAAACAGCGGACTTACTGCTGACAGTTCCCAACTTTATTCTTTCATTTCTGATCCAGGGAAAATAAATCAATTCTTCATTTCATTGGTTGATTTGACCAAGCCAAGCATTGTAATTGCCGCCCTGGCTGCGATTGCGCAATATTTTCAAACCAAAATGCTCATGGCTGGTCAAGTGACTGCTCCCAAAAAAGATGGCGACGACGGGCAGCCTGATTTTGCACAAATCATGAGCAAGCAGATGCTATATCTCGGACCATTTCTTACGCTTTTTATCGGAATCAAATTTCCCGCAGGACTTTCATTATACTGGCTAGCTGGAACTCTTTTTATGCTCGTTCAGCAGATTGTCATAGAAAAAAAGGAAGCGTTGCAGAAATAGACTGGGAATTCCAAACTGGACGACTACAAATTGGTTAATTGCTAATTTATTATAAGAATTTATAAGGGCAAAGCCCTTTTGAGTTCTCTACCGGATATGGAAAAAGAAACAAAAGAAATTATCAAACAAACTATTGATGAATTAATCGCCAAAATGGGATTCTCTGGACAAGTGACAGTTTCTCAGTCATCGGAGGATGATGGCATAATTTGCAACATAACCACCGACACTGATTCTCATTTCCTGATAGGGCAACATGGCATAAACCTTCAAGCCATTCAGCACTTGGCACGCCTGATGGTTCGTAAGCAGGTTCCGGAAAAAATACGCTTCATTTTGGATATCAATGATTATCGTCAACAAAAAAATCAATCAGTGATTGAGCAAGCTCTTTTGGCTGCTCAAGAAGCTGTTTCTCAGCATCGCAGTGTTTCAATGAAACCGATGTCTACCTACGAAAGAAGAATTGCCCACCTTGAGCTCTCCAAGGATTCCAGAGTTTCCACTGAAAGCGCAGGTGAAGGAGAAGAGAGAAAAGTCGTAGTCAAGCCAGCTGACTTGATTGGATAATTTACAGCATTTTCATCATCGTGAATATGCACTAAGAGCAAGATCTCATGGCAATCGCAAGAAAAATTGCCTATAATGTCATTTTTAACGTGATAACAAAACTAATCTCGACCGTTTTAGCTTTGGTCGGAATAGGTTTCATTACACGCTATTTAGGAAAAGAAGGCTTCGGGGACTATTCCATAGTCCTTGCTTTTTTTGCTTTTTTTGGCTCAGTTGCAGATCTTGGGCTTTATGCAATCACAGCACGTGAAATTTCCCGCTCAGGAGCTGACGAAAAGAAAATCCTAGGAAACGCTTTCGCTTTGCGTCTTTGTTCCTCCCTGCTTGTTTTTGCTGTGACTCCAATCATTGTTTTTTTCCTTCCCTATTCCAATGATGTGAAAATTGGAATTTTAATTGCAGCAGCTTCCTTTGTTTTCTCCTCAACCTACATGGTGCTGAACGGAGTTTTTCAGAAAAATCTTGCCATGGATAAGGTTGCCAGTGCAGAAGTTCTTGGAAAATTCATTCAAATTGCAATAATAATCTTGGCCGTACGCAATGACCTGGGATTTATAACCATAATACTTTCGATTCTTTTCGCAATGGTTTTCAATTTTACAGCAGTTCTTTTGATGGTAAGTCGCTACATACCACTAAGGCTTTCTTTTGATTTTTCACAATGGAAAAAAATACTCAAAGAATCAGCTCCGTTGGGATTCTCCGCTATTGTTGTGTTCATTTATTTCAAGGTAGACACCATCTTGCTCTCAGTCTTGAAAACTAGCAGCGAGGTTGGAGTATATAATGCGGCGTACAAAGTCATTGAGAACATTTCCTTTTTTCCAGCCATGATCATGGGCCTCATGTTTCCGATGTTTTCTCTTCACATTTTTTCAGACAAGAAACATTTTACTCATTTGGCCAATGAAACCTTCAAAGTTTTTTTCATCTTAGTTGTTCCAATGATTGTCGGTACACTCTTTCTTTCAGAAGGAATCATCAATTTGATTGGGGGAGCTGCTTTTTTGGAAGCTTCAAACACGTTGAGGATCTTGATCTTTGCTCTGACATTCATCTTTTTCGGGGGCTTTTTCAATAACATATTGATCGCTGCCAACCATCAAAAAAAAATGTTAGCGGCTTTGACGGGATGCGCCATATTCAACGTATCGGCTAACATCATCTTCATCCCTATTTTTTCCTATACAGCTGCGGCAACAATTTCAGTTTTGACTGAATTTTTCGTAGCCCTGGCCGGATTCATATTAACCATGAAATATGTAGGCTATCTTCCTTCACTAAAAAATGTACCGAACATACTTTTATCGGGATTAATAATGGCAATTTTCTTATTCTTGTTCAAAAACAATAGCTTTTTCGTGTTAGCCTTAGGATGTTCAATAGTATACGTTTTTGCTCTTTGGATCACAAAAACAATCACCATAAAGGAACTTGCGAGTATTTTCAAACAAAAATAAGAACAACTATCCGAACAAATAAATAAAAACATTATCAACTTAGTTTTTGATATTCATCAACATGCAAAACATTGTCGCCTTGCCAAAAATTTTTGTGGTTATCTTGAACTACAATGGAATTGACACTTTGAGCAACTGCCTATCTTCAGTTTTTCAGTCAGATTATGAAAATTTTGAAGTAGTTGTGGTGGACAACAATTCCAATGACGGATCTTTCGAAAAAGCGCGTCTTAATTTTTCGCGAGCACATTTCATAAAGAATTCAGCCAATGTTGGCTTCTCTCAAGGTAACAATGTGGGGATCAGATTTGCTTTGGAAAAAATGGCTGATGCGCTTTTTATCCTCAATAATGACACCTTAATCGAAAGAACTACCATCACAACTTTGGCGCAGCAAGCTCACATCAACAAGCAAGCGGGCATATTGAGTCCTGTCATATTGGAAGGCAATGGAAACTCAATCTGGTTTGCTGGCGGAAAAATAGATTGGAAACACATGAAGACTTTGCACGCGACAACTCAGCCCCTGACAAAGCCTTTTGAATCAGAATATTTGAGCGGATGTTCCATGTTGATCAAGAAAGATGTTTTCAAAAAAATAGGACTTTTTGATGAACGCTATTTTCTTTACTATGAAGATGCTGATTTATCACTGAGAGCAAATCGAGCCGGTTTCAAACTGCTCATTGTTCCAGAAGCTAAAATAAAACATCTTGAACAAAGTTGCACAAAAAACTCATCCAAGACTTATTGGTTGGTTCTTTCGGGTCTTATTTTTTTCCTGACTCACGCCACGACTGCTCAAAAAATTTGGATTTATCCATACATCGTGGCCAGGAGGTTGAAAAATTTTTATACTCTAATTTTCCATCCGTCTCCGCTTGCCCGCGATATCAGAAGGGCTTTTAGTGATTACTCCAAATCAAAAAAACATTGAGCTGAAACTGTTAAGCTAACCACAGTTATGGGAATTTCCGTTATCATAGTCAACTATCAAAGTCAGCAATTTCTAGCTGACTGTCTTTTGACTTTGCAAAAAAACTTCAATGAAAAAATTGTTGAAATTATCATAGTCAACAACGACAGCAACCGTTTGTCTGAGAGTTTCATTGCAAACAACCCAACTTTAAAAATTATCAATCTTCCTTCCAATCAAGGATTTTCTAAGGCTTGCAATCATGGAGCAAATGTCGCTAAGGGAGAAATTCTCTTTTTCCTGAATCCTGATACCCAGATAATATCTGCTGATCCAGCCGTGATCATCAAGCACTTGAACACTCCCCAAACTGGAATAATTGCTCCGAAATTAGTCTCGCTCAACGGAGAAGTCCAACCGTGGAGCGCTGGAAAATCAATTAATCCTTTGTCATTGATAAAAAATAATTTAGGCATCATTGAGAGCAAATCGGTCTGGGAAAATGCTTCTTTGTCCAGTGTTGATTGGGTAAGTGGAGCGGCTTTTTTAATTTCCAAAAAATTATTTCTGTCTATTGGGGGTTTTGATCAGAATTTTTTCATGTATTTTGAAGATGTAGATTTTTGTCAGAGGATAAAGGGCGCTGGTTACAACATATTAAGGCTGCCAGATTTTTCAGTCTTACACATCGGCGGACAAAGTTACGATAACTTAAGCAAGCAGAAGAGCCACTACTACCAATCTCAGGATTATTATTTCAAAAAACATTTTGGGCTAGTCGCAAAAATATTAATCAAGTTATTGAGAAATGTTTCGTCTTTTTTTAGCAGTACTTAATGATGTTTTCGATCAAAAATAAATTGCGAATAAATGAATCCTCTTTGCATTTGGTGCTTCTTTTTCTTTGCGCCTTATTGCCATTTCAGTTCGCACTCAATCCTTTGCCTGGATTTGATTTGGCAATTTTGAGACTCCTAATTCCAGCAATTTTTTTGATCTGGATCACAAAACAAACTTGGGCGGACAACAAAGACTTAGCGAAACAAAAAATGACCAAGCTTGTCTTGTTTTTTCTGCTACTATCATCAATTTCTCTTTTCTTTACTGAAAATTTTTTCTGGTCACTTAGGAAACTTTTATTTCTCTTTTCTTTCGCACCAATTTATTTTGTGTCGCTTTCATTTTTCAAAAAAGATAGGAGCTACGTGCGAAAAATTATCCTGGCCTTGGTTTCTGGTGCTACAATTTTGTCATTTGTCACTCTGATTCAATTTTTTTCGCAATTTATTTTTGGGATCAACAATGTCTATGATTTTCTAGCAAAAAATATTTCTCCCCTTTTCCTGGGAAACTCTTTTTCAAAAACAGTTCTAGCCTACCCGAGCTGGCTGGTGAACAGCAATGGCACAACCTACATGCGCGCGATTGGCATCTTTCCGGATCCGCACATGCTGTCCTACTATCTCGAATTGATGATACCATGGTCGATTGCACTTGCTTTCAGCTCAAAAAGAAAAACCGCTTGGCGTTTTCTTCCATCTGCAATGCTTATTATGGCCGATATCGCAACTTTTACCAGGGGCGGATATATTGCGCTTATTGCATCCGCCATCATCATAATCCCCTTGGTTGACAGGAGCGCCATAAAAAAAATATTATTATCCATTGCTGTTATCATAATCTTTTTCCTTAACGTTCCGCATAATCCTGTCACCAGCAGGCTCAATTCTTCTTTCGATATGAACGAGGGATCGAATCATGAAAGACTCTCCAATTGGCAACAGGCCGTCCTGATCATCAAAAACAATCCTTTAGGAGTCGGGATCGGGATGTATTCACTGGCAGTCAATCCTCAGGCGGATTATCGTCAACCAATCTATGCTCACAATCTATATCTGGACATCGCAGCTGAAATGGGGATTGTGACCGCAATTTTGTTTGTTGCAATTCTCATTTTGGCTTTCAGTTCATTTTGGATCCGTGCCAAAAAGGATCCCTTTTGGATTGCAGGAGTGGCAAGCATCACTTTGTTCTCCGTGCATTCACTAGTCGAGTCTCCTTTGTATTCAGTGCATGTCTTGCCTGTTTTCTTCATTTTTTTAGCCATGGCTTCAATCTCGAATAACAATGAAAAAAATAAATTATAAAATTTTACTGAATTTAGTAGTTTTCTGTTTGCCTCTATATCTTATCAAGGCAAATATTTTTGGCCTGCCTACAAATGTTTTCGAAATTGCAGCCTTGCTGCTTATCTTTTTTTCTTTGCTGCACAAAAGGAAAATCATTTCATCGGAGTTACGGAATCTTCCGAGGTCATTGATGTTTGGAAGTGCGCTTATCCTTGCCGGGACTATTCTTTCTCTTTTATTCAATGAAAACAAGCTGACTGGCTTGGGAATATTGAAGAGTTGGTTTCTTATTCCAATGCTTTTCTCGTTCACCCTATATATTTTTACTGATTCAATTTCTGACCTGAAAAACAGCCTTCGGGCTTTATTCTTTTCCACTAGCTTAGTTGGACTGACTGCTCTTGTGTATAAAATTTCCGGTTTGGTTACCTTTGACAACAGATTGAGCGCCTTCTATCTGTCACCAAATCACCTGGCCATGTATCTGGCACCTGGACTGATTTTCGGCGCTTATTTCTTGTTTGACGCTATTTCAAAAAAAATTCTTCCGTCAATTATTTTTTATCTTTTCTCTACAGCGCTGGTTACTGTCCCACTTTTTTATACTTATTCATATGGAGCGTGGATAGCATTAATACTGTCCGCAATTATTGTGACTGTTGCCAGTTTTCCAAAGAGTAAACAATTGCTGAAAATTATTTTCTTAGCATCAATTATTTTTTCCACTTTACTTATTTCACAACTGGGCACTGAAAAGTTGACCGATGCTATCAATTTATCGCCCCGCTCTTCATTATCTTCCCGAGCAACAATTTGGCTAGCTTCAATTCGTCTTATACAGCAGCGTCCCTTTATTGGGATTGGTCCCGGAAATTTTCAAGATTCATACCTTTCACTTCAATCTCATTTCCCACCTTATCTTGAATGGGCTGTGCCACAACCACACAATATTTTTCTAGCCTTTTGGTTACAAGCTGGGATTCTTGGAATAGCTGGGTTTTTAATTGTCCTATTTTTTGTGCTAAACAGACTATTCCAGCTTTTAAAACACAAAAAAAATGAAGCACTGGCTTCATCATTTTTATTATTCTTTCTCTACACTTTGCTTCACGGAATTATAGACACGACTTATTGGAAGAATGATTTGTCTGTCATTTTTTGGAGTTGCATTTTGTTTAGCGTTTTTTTGCATAAATATTATTTGCGCAAGAAACCTAGTTGCAAGTGCTAGACATCTTTGGTTTTTCAAAGTGCCAAGGCTCAATCGAAAGAACACAGAACCCCTCAGCCTTCATCCCTGCAATCAAAGCTTTTTGATAAGGATTGTTGAAACAAGCGGACAAATTTCGAAGGCATTGATCCCTGGAAATAGCTTGGGTTCCGCTCGAATTCAGCGCCCATATATCAGCGGCTCTTCCTGTGGTGTGAGGACAACTCGTAGGACCATTTTTTAGAAGACACGTGGAAGGATAACATGCTCGAGTTGGCGGAAATCCTCCGCAGTTTGCAATTATTTGGGCTTTTTGCTCCTCAACAGACCTCAAGCCTGAAGTCACCACTGCATTTGTGCCGGAAGCTTTAATTTTATCCAAAGCAATCACAAAAGATTCGTCCAATCTTTTGCCATCCCTGGTGGACATTTTTCCAGACATTAAACCACTAACTTCAGCGTCTTCTGCTTCTTGAACAGTCACCGACGTAAAATCCAAATTTATTTTTGTCAGATCAGGATTGATGACATACAAAACCAGGTAGGCGCCTAGAGCCGCTGTGATGCCCAGCAGTGCGTCAGTTATTATTCCTTGGGCGCTACTGGCTGTTGAAGTG
>CAZAJN010000015.1:0-2165 GCA_964485555.1 uncultured Bdellovibrionales bacterium | reverse complement strand
TGTGATTTGTTTGGAATTTGCAATTTGGATTTTGTTTATTATAAAACTATGGAAGAACTAATCTCAACATTTCACATCGACATAAAACTGATCATTGCGCAGCTTGTTAACTTTGCGATCGTGCTTTTCGTGCTCTACAAATTCGCGTATGGCCCGATTTTGAAAATGATGACTGAGCGCACAGAGAAGATTGAAAAGGGAATTTTGGATGCTGAAAATGCTGGAGCAAAATTGACTGAAATTGCAGAAAAAGAAAAAGCAGTTTTGGTGGAAGCTAGAAAACAAGCTCAGGAAATTGTGGCTAGTGCAGAGGCTGTTGCCGCCAAGAACAAAGAGGAGTTGATTGTGGCATCCAAGGAGCAATCAGAAAAAATCCTTGCTGACGCAGAAAAGAAAATCGAGATGGAAAAAAATAAAATGATGCAGGAAGTGAAAGGACAAATAGCTGAATTGGTTGTTGCTGCTACTGGAAAGTTGATTGCGGAAAAAATTGATGGGGAAAAAGACGCTGATTTAATCGCAAAAGCGATCCAATAAATCTAAAATCTAAATGACTAATGTCAAATAAATGTCCAATTGGCATAATGACAAAAAGCTTAGGATTTGAGATTTTATTGGAAATTTAGATTTTGACATTTAGATTTGAAAATTATGAAAGTATCTACAACACAATATGCAAAGACACTGCTTGAGCTTACTGAGAACAAATCTCAGGATGAGGTTTTGGCTGTTGTGAAAAACTTTGCCGAGCAATTGAAAAAAGATGGGCAACTGAAAAATTCAGCCAAGATTGTTGAGAAATTTTCCGAACTTTGTAATAGCGCCAATGGAATAGTGGAAGCTACCGTGACTACGTCACGAAGTTTATCAAGTGAGCAAGCTCATCAAGTTGAAAGTTTTGTGAAGGAAAAATATTCTGCTAAGGAAGTTGTGATAAATAGTGTTATTGACGAGAAAATTAAGGGAGGAATTGTGATTAGAGTTGGGGATGAGGTTATTGATGGAAGTGTTGAGTCGCAACTGAGAAAATTAAAGAGTATTTTAAGCAAATAACATACTGGCTAAGAAGCTAAGAACCTGCCTGCCGGCAGGCAGGGCTAATGCCTAAAAAGCTAAATTTATGAACAAAGATTTCATCGTTGAACAATTGAAAAAACAAATCGAAAACTTCCAAACTGAAACTCAAACTGAAAAAGTCGGAAAGGTGATTGAAATGGGAGACGGAGTTGCTCGCGTTTCGGGGCTTTCAGATTTGATGGCTTCAGAAATGGTTGAGTTCCCTAATGGAGAAATTGGAGTGGCGCTTAATCTTGAAGAAGACCGCGTCGGCGTGATTGTGCTTGGAAATTATTTGGGAATCAAGGAGGGTGACGAGGTGAAAGCAACTGGAAAAGTTCTTTCAATTCCTGTGGCCGATTCCATGATTGGACGCGTGATCAATCCTTTGGGGCTTCCCGTTGATGGGAAAGGCGACATCGTGGCTGACAAATTTTATCCAGTTGAGAAAATCGCGCCTGGTGTTATTACTCGTAAATCAGTTCATCAACCGGTGCAAACCGGAATCAAAGCGATTGACTCAATGATTCCAATCGGACGCGGACAGCGTGAACTTATCATTGGTGACCGTCAGACCGGAAAGACTGCGATTGCAATCGACACAATCATCAACCAGAAAGGTCAGAACATGAAATGCATCTATGTTGCGATCGGACAGAAAGAAAGCAAGATCGCACGTATTTTGGGAGAATTGGAAAAACGCGGAGCGATGGAATACACAACCATCATCGTAGCTGGCGCATCTGAATCTTCTGCACTTTCATACATCTCTCCTTATTCAGGTTGCGCACTCGGAGAATATTTCATGGACAAAGGGGAAGACGTGTTGATCGTGTTCGATGATCTTTCTCGTCACGCTTGGGCATATCGTCAAATTTCACTTATTTTGAAACGTCCACCAGGACGCGAAGCTTATCCTGGAGATGTTTTCTATTTGCATTCACGCCTCTTGGAAAGAAGTGCGAAACTTAATGAGGATTTCGGCGGCGGCTCAATGACAGCGCTTCCAATCATTGAAACTCAGGCTGGAGACGTTTCTGCCTACATTCCGACAAATGTTATTTCAATTACCGATGGTCAGATTTTCTTGGAGTCAGATTTGTTCTATA
>CAZAJN010000014.1:0-7834 GCA_964485555.1 uncultured Bdellovibrionales bacterium | reverse complement strand
GTTGAAAAGTGGTCTGATTGTTCGGTCAACAACGCGACCATTCAAGATTGCATCGTCAGATGGACGACCCTCTCTTTTGATGAAGCGTGAACCTTTGATTTTTCCAGCAGCGTAATAACGCTCTTCGTAATCAACCATAAGTGGAAAATATCCACTAACTCTCGATGCTCCTTTGCTCATCACAGCAGTTGCCAAAACAACCGTGTCGCCGTAGCGAACAGTCACGGATCCATTTGCTTGTTTGGCAAGCAGTCCGGTTTCGATCTCAAGAACGCGCCCTCCGATTTGGAGTGACCATTTCTTTTGTGCCATAGAAACATTTAGCCTATGCAAGCGAAAACAAAATAGTAGATGAAATCCAATCGGATTGCCATCGGCGGAAAAACAACAGTTCAAGACTTAAAAATTTTTAAGTTCTGGGCTGTGGTTTGTCTGCCTGGCGTAAATCTTCTTTTTGCGCGCTAACAATGACTTTATTAAATTTAATTGTCACCCACGTGACTATTACAATTGTAGCTTAAATAAAGCATTTTGTCAATTTAGGGACAAAAAAAGAGTGCCAAACGGCACTCTTTTGACGTTACTTTCTTTTTGGTTCAGGTTTTCCGGAAAAGATCAGGAATTTCTTTTTATTTTCGGATAGATCCGTGAAACTATCCAACGCCTCGCCAAGTTTGGCGCTAGTGCTTTCTCCGAAAGCCACTCCTTCAACGCGACAACCTGTCGTGCTTTGGATGTATTGGACAAGTGGAATGTAATCGCCATCACCTGAAACCAAGACAATAACATCTAAATTCTTGGAAAGCTTGATGGCGTCAACCGCAATTCCAACATCCCAGTCACCTTTTTTTGCTCCGCCTGGAAAAAGTTGCAAATCTTTCGTTTTGACTTCAAATCCCTGTTTCTCCAAGGCTTCAAAAAATTTCTCTTCCTGTCCTTCAAGTGTCTTTATTCCATAGGCAATGGCTCGAATGAGCACTCTTTCCCCTACGGATTCCTCAAGGACTTTTTGGAAATTCACCTTCTGCCCATAAAGAGCTTTGGCGCTGTAATAAAGGTTTTGGATGTCGACCAAAACGCCGACACGTTGTTCTTTTGATCTTAACATATTTTTTAGGTGTGCATTATTTTGTTTGAATATTATCTTTTTGCTCGCCTTTCCCTCTTGGGTCGGCCGGCAGTTCGCAAAAACACAATATTCAAACAAAATAATTGCAAACAATCTTTATTATGAAAATATTTTACAATAGCTTCCTTCCGAGGCAACAGTGAGCGAGAGCGAACTCTTAGCGAAGCAGTCATAGATTTCAGACTACGAGCGTGCCGAGAGAGGAAGCTATTGTAAAGGTGTAATGTAAAAGTAAATCTTATAAAATAAAAAGACAGGTCACCCCGTCTTTTTATTAATAAGTTCTTAGCCCTTAAGGCCAAGTTCCTTGATGATTTTTTTGTAAGATTTCTCGTTTGTCTTTTCAAGATATGCGAGCAGTTTTCGTCTTTTTGCAACCATTTTCAGAAGACCTCTGCGAGAGTGGAAATCCTTCTTGTTTTTCTTAAGATGAGAAGTCAGCTTCTTGATTCTCTCTGTGAACATCGCGATTTGATATTCTGGAGAACCAGTATCTTTATCATGACGTTTTACCTCCTTGGTTACCTTTTCCTTTTGCTTGTGCGTTAAAGCCATAGCATTTTGTGGGCGATTTACTCGTTTTGGTTACCTTGAATTGGTAAGATTCAAGAGAAAGACCGAAAACCAATAAATGCTCTAAATATTGATTACTGATACATCATAACATGCATTAGCTTTTTTGGCAAGAAGAACGGGCGCGGCATCATCTGAGGTGCGAAGCATTTGTGTGTAGCGTAGCGAAACCAGATATGCCGTGTTGTGCGATGTAACAAAATTTTAAAAACCACAACCCTCAGCATCTTGGCAACCTTTGCACACTGCAGGATAATATGTGGTTTTACAAAAAAATGGCGCCTCTTTATCACAAGATCCAGATCTTAAACCAATGGTGTTATGTTGAGTGCACACACTGTGCAATTTTGGACGAACTACAAAGAATAACTCCACGGCTAATAGAATAAAGACTAAGATTGTGACAAGCCATTTTTTTGTTTTGCTCATAAAATTTGGTTATTTCGTCACAACTCCTTTTATCCATACCTGGTGATTATTTGGCTTAGATACAGGAATAGATTATGAAATTGATGTAAACAGAAAGCCTTATGGATACATTTTATCATAAAAATAGATATAAATAAAACCCTGCCATTTCACATTGGCAGGGTTTTATGAGAAGAGTAATTTTATATTATAGCTGAAGCCGCAACTTTGTCTCCGGCATTTGGTTTCATGATGCGAACACCTTGAGTTGCTCTTCCAAGAACTGAAATGCTGGCAAGTGGAATGCGGATTATTTGTCCTTGAAGTGAAGTGATGAAAAGATCTCCTTCAATATCGTCGACATTGACAATATTTGCTCCGACCAGTTTTCCAATCTTGGCGGTTACTTTGGCAGTCTTGATTCCGCTTCCTCCTCTTTTCTGGATCTTATAGGATTTTAGATCAGTTCTTTTTCCATAGCCGTTTTCAGTGATGATCAAAAGTTGATTTCCTTTTTGACCTTTAGCAACGACATCCATGCCAATAACCTTGTCTGAAATCTTAAGTTTTATTCCGCGAACTCCGGCTGCTCCGCGTCCCATGGCTCGGACATCAGATTCTTTGAAGCGGATCGCTTGTCCTTCTGAGGTGCTGATAACAATCTCATCTGTTCCGGTCGTGGGTTGAACCCAGTTCAGGGTGTCACCTTTGTCCAGTGTGATTGCAATAAGACCTGAGCGACGCACATTGTCAAAATCTTCAATCTTTGACTTCTTCACAACACCGAGTGTTGTTGTCATGAAGAAGAATTTGTAGCCGTCAGATTTGTTGTAAGGAATCATGGCAGTAATCTTTTCTTCTTGCGCAAGTTGCAGGAAGTTGACCACAGCTTGTCCTTTTGAAGTCCTGGATGATTCCGGAATTTCATAAGCCTTGGTCTGGAAAACTTTTCCGGAATTGGTGAAGAACATCAGATTGTCATGAGCCATCACGCTTGTCACTTTTTCGATGACGTCGCCTTCGCGAGTTGTGGCTCCAATGACTCCTTTGCCTCCTCTTTTTTGAACTTTGTATACATCAGGGTTCATTCTTTTGATGTATCCGTCTTGGGAAATGGTGATGATTGCCTCTTCGTTCGGAATCAAATCTTCTTGCTTGAATTCTTCAATTCCGGTTTTGAGAACCTTTGTTTTGCGTTCGTCTCCGAATTTTTCTTTGAGTGCAATCAATTCATCCTTTACTACTGCCAAAATTTTCTTAGGGCTTGATAGCAAGTCCTCCAAGAAAGCAATAAGTTTCAATTTTTCTGCCAGTTCATCTTCAATTTTCTTTCTTTCTAATCCTGCCAATGTTTGCAATCTCATTTCCAAAATGGCGCTAGCTTGCCGTTCAGAAAGTTTGAACTTGCGCATTAAGTTTGCATGGGCCTCTTCTTTGGTTGGAGATTTCTTGATGGTTTCAATGACAGCATCGATGTTATCAAGTGCAATCTTCAATCCTTCTAATATGTGTGCCCTGTCTTTGGCTTTGTTAAGTTCAAATTGCGTTCTTCTGGTCACGACAATATTGCGGTGGATGATGTAGTGCTCAAGAATTGATTTTAATGAAAGAATTTGTGGATCGATTCCATCAACAAGTGCCAACATGTTCACATTGAAATTCTTTTGAAGATCTGTCATATTGTACAGCTTGTTCAAAACTTTTTGCGCGTAAGCGTCCTTTTTCAATTCAATCACAATGCGAACTCCATCCTTGTCGGATTCATCGCGAAGATCTTTGATACCAAGAACCTTTCCTTCTTTGACCAAGTCAGCAATCTTGATGATCAAGTTCGATTTGTTGGTCAGATATGTGATTTCAGTTATGACGATATTGAAACTTCCTGATTTTGTTTCAATAATTTCTGCTTTGGCACGAGTAACAATCTTTCCGCGCCCGGTTGAATAAGCCTCTTTGATTCCAGGTGTGTTGTACATAATTCCACCAGTTGGAAAATCAGGCCCTTTGATGAACTTCATCAGGTCGTCAACATTTGCCTCAGGATTGTCAATCAAGTGATTGATTGCGTCAGCGAGTTCATTGAGGTTGTGTGGAGGAATATTTGTCGCCATACCCACTGCGATACCCATGGTTCCATTAAGCAAAAGCTGCGGAAGTTTGGCTGGAAGAACCATCGGCTCCTTGTGGACGCCGTCAAAGTTTGGAATGAAATCAACTGTGTCTTTCTCAATATCGAAAAGCATTTCTTCAGCAATAGCTTTCAGTTTGGCTTCTGTATATCGATAAGCAGCAGCGCTGTCTCCATCCATAGAACCGAAGTTTCCTTGTCCCCAGACGAGCGGATAGCGAAGAGAAAAATCTTGCGCCAAGCGAACCATCGAATCATAGACAGCAGTATCTCCATGCGGATGATACTTACCAAGCACTTCTCCGACTACAGTAGCTGACTTTCTAAATTTTGCAGTTGGGCGAAGACCTGTGTCCCACATGGAATACAAAATTCTACGATGAACAGGCTTGAGGCCATCGCGAACATCAGGAAGTGCACGAGCAACGATAACGCTCATGGCATAATCCAAATATGATTGCTGCACTTCAGCTACGATTTGTCTTGGTTCCACATTAGCAACCGGAAAGTCTAATTTTTTTTGCGGAGTCGCTTTCATATTATGGGAGAATCTTAAAAAAGCATTGCTTTTCCAAGTTCAGATTAAATGGCTTGTTATTAAAAAAATTAAACAAACATGAATTCCTCAAGTTTATTTAATGGGAAACGGTCAATATTTGTATTTATTCTTCATTTGAATATGCTGGAGACTGTGGAATTTCAGATTCGGTATTTTGGGGATATTCAAATTCATCAGAATTTTTATCTGTAATTATGCCCTCATTGCCTATGGTCAGAGGTGTTTGTGCGAAATCTTCCAGCGATGGAGCTTGTTGATTGATGTCCTGGAGTTGGTTTTTCAAAGTTTCAACGCTATCAGTGCCTGTTTGTTCGTAATCGTTTTGAAACAAAGAAGCAATGGAAAAAAACCAGATTATCATGATCAACAGCATGGAAAATCCTACACAGGCCCAGACATATCTGAGTCTGATGTGCTCAGGTTGCTTTCTGATAGCGGCAATTTTTTCTGAGATGTTCATGAAAAAACAAACTAAGAATTACATTACACAGCACGATATCTATGCCTCGTGATCCATCAAAATTACTTCCATAGTCTTCCCTTCCAAATCTTTTTTCTTGATGTTTAATTTCGCGGTTTTTTCCTTTGGGCAATTTCCCATTTCTGAACAGAATTTTGATTCATCTTCAATTTCAGCAGTTGATCCGGAAATTTTGTAGTGCATAGGAATGACAATGGCTGGTTCAATTTTTCTTACCAATTCAGCTGCTTTCTTGCCTTCTATGGTGTGGTTTCCTCCCACTGGAATAAACAATATGTCAACGCCATCAATTTCTTCCAATTGTTTGCCACTTAAATCTGATCCTAAATCTCCCAGATGACAGATTTTCAATTCTTCCGCTTCTAAAATGAAAATAGTTGAGCGACCCTTCACTGCACCTTCTTCACCATCATGGAAGGAATCTATTCCAACCACATTTATTCCCTTGACTGCATATTCCCCCGGGGTGTCAATTATGACAGGTTCGCCCTTGATGGCGCTTACATTGTTGTGATCAAAATGGTCATGTGAAACAAAAACAACATCCGCTTGACCCTGTGGCGGACGAATGCCCAATTCTTTTCCGAAAGGATCAATAAAAAAAACAACATCCTCGGTGGCTCGTCCGGCTGGCTTGGTTATTATCTTGAAACAGGATTGACCATAATATTGAATCTGCATAATTGAAAAGTATAATTATTACATAAATAATAATATCATAGTCAAAATGCCTTGTCGAGCAATTTTAGCTCCTAAGCTCCCTTCAAGTGTGACATTTAGTTATGGTTTTAAGGGACTACAAACTGCACAAAAACGTTAAAAATGCCCCCAGGGAAATTTTTTGAAAAAGGCCTCCAGGACTTGCCAAAAGTATTATTATGATGTAAGGTAGTTAAGTAAAGTAATTATTAAGAAAACTAAATAGTGAAATGTCTTAATTTCACACTGAGTTCTTAATAATTTCCTTTAGATAAGGGAATTTTTTTGTGTCATCAATTAATTTTTAACTTTAGCAAGGGGCACAACTTGCGAAATCAAAAAATATGACAACAGTAAAGAAGGATATTTTGGACAAATTGGCTGAGGAAGTCGACAAAATCAAAGAGGAGGAAGTAGTTAAGCAGCCTGCCAAAGCAAAAAAAGCTCCAGCAGTGAAAGTTGAGGAAGAAGCCGATCTTTCTCCTATGGCGATTCTTTTGGAGGAAAATCCAGTCAAGATTCCACAATTAGGAGATGTTTTGGAAGGTTTTGTTATTGACATCACTTCAAACTCCCTGCTTTTGGACTTGGGAGCACTCGGAACCGGTATTGTTCTTGGAAAAGAAATCAAAGACGGTTTGGCTGTAGGCAAAATCAAAAAAGGTGACAAGGTTGGCGCAACTTTGATTGACATGGAAAATGAAGATGGCTACATTGAACTTTCCATCCGTGAGGCTTCGTATGAAAGAGCATGGGATGATCTTGAGGCAAAAAGAGATGCCATGGGCGTGGTCACAACCAAAGTTCTTGATGCTAACAAGGGAGGCCTTATGGTTGAAGTCAATGGAATCACTGGATTCGTGCCTGTTTCTCAGCTATCTAGCGAACACTATCCTCGCGTTGAAGACGGAGACAAGAACAAAATTCTTGAGCTGCTCAAAAAATTGGTTGGAAAAGAAATTTTGGTTCGAATCTTGGACGCAGACCGCGAAACTGAAAAACTGATCGTTTCTGAACGCGCTGCTTCAAGTGAAAAAGAAAAAGAAGTTATTGCTCAATTGCAAGCCGGAGACACTATTGAAGGTGAAATCAGCGGAGTTGTTGACTTCGGAGCATTCGTCAAATTCCTTCCACCAGCTAAGGTTGGGTCAGATCGCGAAAGCGACAAATTGGAAGGTTTGGTTCACATTTCTGAACTTGCTTGGCAGCTTATCGATGATCCTCGTTCAATCGTCAAAACTGGGGACAAAGTCAAGGCTAAGATTATCGGTATTGATGACACCAGAATCTCTCTTTCTATGAAGGCACTTGCCAAGGATCCTTGGAGTGAAATCGCTGAAAAATACACTGTTGGTGATATCGTTCAGGGGAAAATCGACAAGATCAATCCTTTTGGGGCATTTGTATATCTGGACAAGGACATTCATGGTCTTGCTCACGTTAGCGAATTCCAAGAAGTTTATCCCGGAAAGAAAATGGATGAAATCTTGCACGCTGGTGAAACATATGATTGGAAAATCCTTTCTATTGAGCCAAAAGATCATCGCATGGGCTTGATGATCGTCAAGAAATAGTTTTGTTAGCTTCTAGCTTCTAGCTACTAGCTTTCAGAAAATAAGCAAAAAACCGCTAGTGATAGCGGTTTTTTGCTGTCAAAAAGCTTGCTTTCTTGGTATTATAAAGATATAATAATTTATTATTTGATAATAAAAAAGCAATGAGAAAATCAAACAATAAAGTTTTAATTTTGGGTGGTCCCACGGGTTGCGGAGAAAGTACCATTACAAAGGCAATCATATCACGCCACAGTATTTTCCAAAGACTAGTAACTGCAACTTCTCGTCCCTTAAGATCTGG
>CAZAJN010000013.1:0-22459 GCA_964485555.1 uncultured Bdellovibrionales bacterium | reverse complement strand
TAATCCACTAATTCTCAAAAACAAAGTTGATAAAAGGCTTAAAAAGCTTTACGATATACAAAGAAGTTTCGGTGACTCAAATGAAAAATTCTGAAAATTTGCCAATATATTTCGGTAACCTTTAATTATGATCTATAGCGTAATTTTAATACCTCTTTTTTAATAGCTTAATTTTAATCGCTTTGTGGGTTAATTCCCTATGGCTTGCCACATTAGTGTCTAAAGGATAATCCGACAGATACCCCGTCGGCTTGCCGTGGGGAGATCCATTTATGGGGATGAGGGATTCGAACCGGCAGAAGCTAAGTAAGTCGACATTCAGCAGAATGACGATGCAGCGTGCGTCGATAGACGTGAGGAATACGAACGTCCAGCGCTGCCGTGGACAAAGAGTGAGTTTGCGACGGCAAACGAGCGATGCGTAAATTCCGCACTAATTGCAGGAATGAGGGATTCGAACCACCTCTAGCTCGCCTCGCGTCAACAAGTGGATGTTCTCCACGAGTCGAGGCGGGCAGAATATTATCACGGAAGAACGCCGACAAATGTAATTGATACAAACATTTGGCGCTGTCACAAACAGGAAGCTTCATTTTCCAAGGACGGTCCTCGGTAAACATCATCTTTTGAATATTCTAGTATTTTAAACCACTTGGCTTTTTTTGCGACTATGCTAAGATGCTCTGGTGTGAGATCATCAACCATTCATTAACAATCCAACAGGGAGACATCGATGAGCAAAACAACAGCGATATTTTTCTTTTTGATCGGCATGGTCAGCGGAGTGTTTCATGAGGCCGTCAACAACTTGATGTTCCATGGGACTGGTCCGTGGCTGACCTTAGCCATCTCCATTTCCATGGTTTTAATAACGCTTCCCACACTTTTTTCCGCTAAAGGCCAGCAGCAAAAAATCAGCAATTGCATCTGCAACATCAGCAGCAATTGTCCGGAATGTTCAGCAAAACTTGGATTCCAGAGACAAAAAAGAAACATGCGCCACTACCCGGATCCCAAGCGTCTCCCCTAGCCCATTTCCACACCTCCCTCAGCCCATTACCAAATGGGCTTTTTTTATCAAACAAATTAGCTAATTTGAAAACTATCTTCTATTGAAAACTATTTTCTTACATTTACTTTTGATTGAAAAAATGTTAAAACTTAAGCGCAGAAGAATTTGATTTATCACATCTTTTCAATGAAATATAAGTTATATACAACATCAATAAAAGCTTGGGACGCCATGCTTGAAAGCATAGACCAAGCCAAGAAATCCATCTACATTGAGATGTATATTTTTTCTGATGACACGAAAAAAAGTCACGATTTCATTGGCAAACTCAAACAGAAAGCTCGAGAAGGTTTGCGCGTGGTCATTGTGGCTGACGCTTTTGGAAGCAAAACACTTAAAAATGAAATAGCTAAGAATATCGAGAAGTCGGGCGTGGAATTCTTATTTTTCAGCAATTGGCTCAGACACATTCACAGAAAAATACTTATCGTGGATGAGAAGACTGCTTTCATCGGTGGAGTAAATATTGGAAAGCGTTTCACCCATTGGAACGACTTGCAAATCAAACTCAGCGGACGCACGGTAAAAAATATCCTTCGCTCATTCGCCTACACATACAAAATGGCAGGAGGAAAAGATAAAAAAATTATCGCTTTCAGAGACAGGAAGTTCAGTTCGAAATTGAAATTTTGGATCATTGAACATTGGCCAAATAGGAACATCCACACCCTAAAAAATCATTACATCGAAAAAATAACCAGGGCCGAGAAATCGATTTTGATAACAACACCATATTTAACTCCTCCTCGCTGGCTGATCTCGCTTTTGGATGATGCAATAAGACGCAAAGTTAGAGTGGAAATTCTTATCCCAAAAAAAGTTGATTGGCAAATCATGAATCTCATAAATCAAAGATACATGAGAAATCTTCACCCTCTTGGAATAAATTTTTATATTGTAAATCAGATGAATCATTCCAAGCTTCTCATCATTGATAAGGAGGAGGCCCTGGTTGGCTCACAAAATCTGGACATTCTCTCTTTTGAACTTAATATTGAGGCTGGAGTTTTTTTTCGAGAAAAAAAATTGGTCCAAGAGATTTTGAATGTAACCGAGCTATGGAAAAAAAATTCCAGCAAATTCAAACCTTCACACTATAAAATGAAGATGATTGACTGGATAATTTTAGCCCTGCTTAAAATGCTCCATCCTATCTTATAATAAGCATCAATTCTTATTTGCTTGGATTATCTGATCCATTCATAAAATACCGTGACCACTTTACGACGACCGCATTAATCTGGTCGCGCGTGTTCGCGCGTTAAAGACACCTTGTGCACCTTAAGTACTTGGGCGCGATTTTGAGACTGGTTTTTACTGGTGTTATTTGCTGATTATTGATATAATATCGATAAACAACTGCCGAAACATCATACTAAGAAAAAAAATTACAATTTATGCCGAAAATCCAAATTACTGCCAAAGGAATCAGATCTGCCTTGAAGAAATATGCCCCTTATCAGTCACTTTGTGAATACATATGGAACGGTTTTGACGCGCAAGCTTCAAAAATCTCCATTGAATATTTTGCCGATGAATTGGGAAACATCAATCACATCACCATAAGCGACGATGGATACGGAATTCCACACGCAAAATTGCAAGAAAAATTTGAACCAATGTTTGAATCCAAGAAAGCGCTCGAAAACAAGCTTAAAAAAAATCAGTCAGCCATACATGGAAAAAACGGAATAGGAAGACTCACTTTTTTCACCTTCGCTCGCAACGCCTCATGGAAAACAACTTACAAGGAAAATGATGCTAACCTTACCTATGAAATATATGCCAATGCTGAAAATATAAACCTCTACACAGGTGTAAACGCGACGCCGAAGAAAACGAACGAGCCTGTCGGAACCCTCGTCACATTCAGTGGCATACACAATCTTATCGAATCGCAAATGCATGAAAAATTCCAAGAATTTCTTCTCAAGGAATTTGCGTGGTTTTTGGCGTTAAATGCCAACAGAGATTTTTCTATTTCAATCAATGGCGTGCCGATCAACTACAAGCAATTCGTTGCCGACAGCGAAGAATTGGATTTCATGCATGAAGACTCACAAACTGCTTTCTCTTTGCGTTACATCAGATGGAACCAAAGACTCAACAACGAACCATCGCGCTACTACTACATCAACAGCGAGCACAAGGAGCGCTGGAAGGAGCCGACGGTCATAAAAAACAAAGGTGAACAATTCTATCACAGCATCTTCATTGAAAGCTCTTATTTCGATGCTTTCAGTTTTCAAAACGCAGGAACTGAAAAACAAGAAGCTTTGATAATTGGCACACGTAGTGACAGTCAGTTCCGATTCTTAAGAAAGAAACTAGCCACCATTCTCCGCATCAAGCGTCGTCCTTTTTTGAAAGTTTTTGCCCAGCAGATGATAGCGGAATATGAAGAAAAAAATATCATCCCAAATGATTCGCCTGAGATTCTAGGAAGAACACTTGCGACCATATACGAAATGCAGCCACGTGTTTTCTCATCACTAAACACTGAGCAGAAAAAGATTTTAGTTGGATTGATTGATTCCTTACTAAGAAGTAACCAGAAAGAAAACTTGGTGAAAATTTTAGGCAAATCATTGGAACTTGCCCCTGAGGAACTGAAGGAAATTGAGAACCTAATCACAATTGGTCAGCTTTAAATGAAAAAGGCCACGCAGTATTTAACTGCCTGACCACAATATTTTGTCCAATAGTTCTTCTCCAAAACTTCCCCTAGCTGCTGTTTTCATCAATTATTTTGTCCATCCTTTTCATGTATTCCCTAATAAAGGCTTCTTTTTCATTGTCATTCAAATTTCTCCATGCATTGTTACCACCCCTCCCTGGGACCATCTGAAATGAAAAAAGTTCAGAAAAATCATCTCGCGACTGTCTCAATGACAGCCCAACAGCAACTGCAACCAGTTCATCAATTGAATTTTTCATACTAAGCTCCGTAGAGCTTTCATTCTCAGGCAAGATGCCATAACTTGAAAGCTTCTTCGAGAAAACAACAAAAAATTGCTTGCCCGAATGAAATCCTCCCGTAGACTTTCTCTTGTGAGGTATCATCAAAACAACGACAAGAAAAATGCACATCAGACCCATTAAGATTCCAATTAAAAGAGTCATTTTTGAAAGTTCTTTCTCTTTTTTTTCTAGTTCACTCTTAAGAGTTTCAAATTTGGACCGAGAAAGCATTTCGGACTTTTCCCTATTTAGCGTGTTTGTTTGTGCTTCCTTGCCTTTTTGAATAAATCCTTGCATTTCGCAATATCTTTTCTCCGTAATCGACCCCGGAAGGACAAACTTCTGCCAAGTATAAATCAAGCTTGGCCTCCTGGGATCTACAAATATCCCCAATTCTCGATTCAACTTTATAAATTTTGATGGATCAATTCCGAATCTCTCGGCCATTTGCACAGGGCCTTCCCCTGGCTTGGGTGAAACCATGCCTTGCCGCGCTTGTGCGGAAATTGGAAAAAATGAAAGAAAAACTATCAATAAGACAAAAATATGGCTTCTCATGACTTCCTCCTGGGTTTGCTTACTTATTTTTTAAACAACTATCCACAATGGTCGACCAGCAGTGAAAAGCGACCGACCTAACGCAAAAGTACTACACAATTAAGACACCTGTCTTTCAAAGGAAGCATGAGCATCTCACGGTTGTATTACATGTAGACATATTCATCATTATCTTAATGCAATCTCATCTATATGAAAATTTCAAATAAATTTTCGCAATTCGAGCGCTTTCCAGCCTTATTTATAACCAGCGGAGAATATGAAGCCAATTTCTTCATAGCCTTCAAGGGAAACATGAATTTGGTCGAAACAATAAAAATGCCCCCCAGGGAAGATGCCAAAGAAAAACAGGCATTTGTGGGGCACAAAGGTGGCATGCAAAGCTTATCCGCTGTTTCCCACCATGGACAATACATGCAGGAACTTAAATTAAGATTTGTGCGAAAAGTTCACACTATTATCACTGGCATATTGGCAGAATATAAACTGGAGGAAATCTATATCTTTGCCCCAAAATTTGTAGCAGACAGGATTATCGCGGGACTGGACAAGTCAGAACAGAAGAAGGTGCGCATGCAATTTTACAAAGAATGTACTAAAAGTAATCCCATGAATTTGATTGAAGAGTTCCAGCAGGAAATTGACAAGATTCAAAAAGAAATTATTCAAAAACCCGGGTTTTAAGAAACCGGACAAAAAACCCGACCATAAGATCGGGTTCTTGTTAAGTTTGAATTATTTTCAAACGAAGCCAGCAAAATGGAAGCTATCTCATATTTCCAAGCGAGTGCCGAAAATATTTTGCGTAGCAGCTTATTTCAATACTACAGTTGCACCAGCTTCTTCAAGTTTCTTCTTAACTTCTTCAGCTTGCGCCTTAGCGATCTTTTCCTTGATCACCTTTGGAGCTGCATCAACCAAATCTTTTGCCTCCTTAAGTCCAAGACCAGTAATTTCGCGAACAGCTTTAATTACATTGATTTTTTGTGCTCCAGCTGAAGTCAATTCAACATCGAACTCAGTTTTTTCCTCAGCAGCTTCTGCAGCAACAGGAGCAGCACCCATCATCATTGGAGCAGCAGCGCTAACACCAAATTTTTCTTCAAGAACCTTCACAAGTTCAGAAAGATCCAAAACGCTCATCTTTTCGATTTCTGCAACAAGTTTTTCAAATTTTGCAGGAACTACAGCGTCCTTTTTTTCTTCAGTCATATTTTTCTTAGCTTTTAGCTTCTAGCTTGCAGCTTTTAGCTTACAAACAAAAACCAAATGCATTTAAAATTATAAGTTATTTAACCTGATAGCTAGCAGCTAGAAGCTGAAAGCTGTTTTTTATGCTTTTTGCTCTTTGACAGCATTAAGCACCTGAACCAGCCCGCGCAAATTGCCAGCCAAAACATTGACAAATCCTGAGATAGGAGCATTGAGGGTTCCAACAAGTTGTCCCAAAAGTTGCTCTTTCGAAGGAACTTTAGCCAAAGCTTTAACTTCTGCAGCGGTCATAACTTGCAAGCCAAGTGTTCCGCCAAGCATTTTCACATTCGGATTAGTCTTTGCAAATGTATCAATGATTTTAGCAGCCGAAACCTCGTCTGTATTAGACAAAGAGATTGCAATCTGACCTTCCATTGATTTGATATTTGCACCTTCTATTCCTGCACCGTTAAGTGCGATATCAAGAAGTGTTTTTCGAACAACAACATATTCAGCGCCAGCTGCTCTTAAAGATTTTTTAAGATCAGTTGATTCCTTAACCTGAAGTCCTTTATAGTCAACAAATACTGTTGATTTTGCACCCTTGATTTTTTCTGTCAGCTCTTTTACAAGCTCGATTTTCTGATTTTTTGTTAGCATTAGCTTTGATTCTACTGATTACAAATTTCATTTATAATTTTGTAGATAATAAAAAATCTGCGTTTCCGCAGATCGACCTTTGAAATCACGAAAACAATCATAATGATGTTTTCATAATTCCTCGATAGGATTTATGCCTGAGCAACCTACTGTCTGCGGAATGTATTCTATTTAAATTTCCAAAATTCAATTATTCAGCTTTTGCTTCAGCTGGAGCCTCTTCAACTTTCACTTCTTCAACAACTGGAGCTGCCGGTTTTTCCATTTTCACAGCACGTTTTTTTCCTTCAATCACACCTTCTTTCACGAAAAGATTATATGCGCTGTCAGAAACTTGAGCTCCCTTAGCGATCCATTCTTTGATCTTATCAGCCTTAAGAACAGCAATTTTCTGGTGTGGGTCATAGCTTCCCAAAACTGCAACGTGTCTTCCTGTAGGAGCAGCAGTGTGTTGTTGAAGAACAACTCTGAATTGCGCTCTGTTTTTTCGTCCAACTCTTGAAAATCGAATAGTCAACATAATATCCTTTTCTTTATAAATATGAATTAAAAGGCATTAAAATACCCTTTTTAGCCTTAACTGAGCTAATTTTTAGTACCTGTCTATTTTACTCGATATAAAATAGTTTGTCAAGGTTTTTTCTGGCCATTTAGCGCCTTTCGAGTTATATCCAGCTCAACATCGTTCATGACAGCCAGCTTCCTGATGATAGGCTTGTCGTTTCCGATAAAGTCTACTTTTCCAAGCTCCCCAGCCAAAACCCACCTGATCTCATCATGTTCCCTAAGCTCAATTTTTCCAGTGTAAAAATTGACCATAAAAGCGAAAATTCTCATGCTTCCAGCGCTATACCTGTGCGTGTGTTCATCAAAAAACTCACCGATCTCAGCATCAATAGCTAATTCCTCATTCAATTCCCTAGCCAAGCCATCGCGAGGTGATTCATTTTTTTCCAATTTTCCACCAGGAAATTCCCATTTTCCACCAACAACACCGCCGGCTTTTCGCTTAGCGATCAGATATTTCCCATTACGGCTTATGATGGCTGCGGTAGCTGTTTTCATATCCGTGACATACGCCAATTAACTCTCCTTAATTGATATATAATACACGAAAGAAACAATAAAATTGCATTTAATCCACTTCTCCCATCTTCTGAAGATCAAGAAGTTTCTTGTATAGTCCACCTGGAGCCCTTGAAAGTTCCAGGTGTGAACCCTGTTCAACAACCTGACCTTTCTCAAGAACGACGATCTTGTCAGCCTTCTTGATCGTGCTCAGGCGATGAGCGATAAGTATGACGGTACGATTTTTGCAGATCTTGTCCATTGCATCTTGGATCAGTCTTTCACTATATGAATCCAGATTGCTGGTGGCCTCATCGAAAATCAGCACCTTAGGGTTGGCCAAAATTGCTCGCGCGATTCCGATGCGCTGTCTTTGTCCTCCGGAAAGCTTGATGCCTCTCTCACCGACCACGGTGTCATAGCCGTCATTAAGCTGACTTATAAATTCTTCCGCATTGGCGATGCGAGCCGCAGCCTTGATTTCTTTCATGCTAGCGTCAGATTTTGCATATGATATATTCTCGCTTACACTGGCGTTGAAAATTTCCACGTCTTGAGGAACAATTGCAAAAAATCTCCGAAAAGCATACATGTCATATTTGCGAAGATCCTTCCCATCAAGCAAGACAGTGCCGGAAGTCGGATCATAGTGCCTATAGACCATCCTTGCCAAAGTTGTTTTTCCGCCACCTGATGGTCCAATCAGTGCCGTAGTCGCACCTGAAGGAATCACGATATTAATATCCCTGAGAGCATTGCTTTTGCTTTGAGCATATGAGAAACTCATGCTTTTAAACTCAATCTCGCCTTCAATTTTGGCTGGACGCAAACCCTTGCTTGGGTTTTTAATGTCGATTTCTTCTTTGGAGAGTTCCCATATTCGCTCAACCGCCTCAGAGCTTTCCATGATGCGGTCATAGAGTCGCGAGATTCTATACAGAGAAATCAGAGCTTTTTCTGAAACCGTAAAAACAAATATCAATGAACCTATTGTGATTTGTCCGGTCCATACCAAATAAGTCCCAAAAACCATCATGAACAAACGACCAAGATCAATCACCAGGTTACGTTTGAGATTTTGATGCAGAATTTTACCATATTCCAACAAGAGACCATCGTGTATCTTGCTTCGTATGTTTCCAAAACGTTCACCTTCCTTTTTTTCCTGCACAAAAGATTTCACGGTATTTATGTTAACTATGGACTGCGTCATCATTCCAGCCGCATGTTCATAGTTGTCATATCGCGATTTCCTGAGCGGAAAAACCTGACGATTGATTTTGATTGTCAAAAATGAAAAAACGGGAACAAAGAACAATATGACCAAACCAAAACGCCAATCCATCCAAAACAGGACTGCCGTAGTCAACACGATCTGTAAGATTGTCGGAGCAACTTCCCAAGAAAGATTGCTGATGAGTTCCATTATCTTATCAGTGCCACGCTGGACCTTATTGATCTTGTTCCCGGTATTCTCTTTTTCATGATATCCGAGTCCTAAAAAAATCAATTTTTTATGGGAACTTTCCAAGATATATTTTTCCGAATCAGCCAAAACTTTGAATATTTTTCGGTCATTCCCATATTGCAACAATGAGGTGATCTCATAAACAAAAAACATGCCGGCAACAAGCAACACTAGCTGCCAAATCTTATCAGCGCTAAAATCACTGATCAGATCTATGATCAATTTTATTATATATGGCCCTGCAAGTCTCGAAAGCTCAACAACAACCATCATGTAGAGGATTTTTTTTATCATCCCATGAGATGGAGCAAGAAGCTCCCAAAGCCTGACCCAAAAACCCTTGAAATCGAATTCCCGTTCAACTTTTTCTATTTTGATTTTTTTCGTGATTGACATATAAGTATTGTACCATCAAAAGCACTTGGTTTCAAAAGAAGCAGGCGCCGACCGTGATGGGTCAACTACGCTTTTTCATTGTTTATGTCAACAAAAAAAAGCACCCGGCCTGAGCCGAATGCTTTCCCTATCTTTTCCTAGAGGAAAAAGACTACAATACTGCTTCTTTAGCAGCTTTTGCAAGACGGAATTTTACAACAGTCTTTGCAGCAATTTTGATTTTTTCTCCAGTTGCTGGGTTCACACCTGCGCGTGCTTTGCGTTTTGCTTTAACCATTTTTCCGAATCCAGGAACAACAAATTCTCCATTCTTTTTAACTTCCTTGTATGCGATTGCAACAAGTTCATCAAAAAATCCATTAACTTCTTTTTTAGCCAAGCCTGTTTTTTCAGACAAGGTTGTCACCAATTGTGACTTTGTCATTTTTGCCATGTTGTTTTTTTATTTTCAATCCGCAGTGAGCGAAAAAGAAAACAATTATTTATTATTTATTATTGCTCATGCACGTTTGGCCCATGCATGAATTTATTATACACCATTATTAAAAGGTTTACTAGTATCAAAACGCTAAGTGTCAATAATCATGGGGCCTGCAGGATAATATTTTTTGCAAAAAAACTGAGCTCGTCACGATTTCATGCATTTTTCCTAGAAAAAACAGCTATTTTCATGGATTCAATCGATATTATTTTTCCATTTGCAGTCAAAAAGCTTCTGATAAAAAATAAGCGGCACGAGAGTTATTAACACCCCTATGCCGCCTTATTCCGAAACTACCTCGAAATTAAATTTTCTGACAATCTCAATCACCCTCTTTTTCTTGTCCGGATTGCATATTTCAATGATATGCACATTTCCACAAGGATGCTGAATTGATGCTGAATCCAACTCTTTCAATTCGTAAGCTTTGAACTTTTCAATGCCTTCCAAAATCTGCTCAAAAACTCTCTGCCGAATATTCTTCTTGATCATATAATTTGGAGATATTTTCAATACAAGTTTTCGAACTTTTTTGCTTTTAACTTTTTCATACATATGTCACCTCCTTGAGATTTTCAGAAATTTTGAAAGAACAATCTTCCAACAAAAAACAGAGCCAAGGCCCTGTTCTTATTTCGCTACAATTTTTCCATTCTCCCCAATTTGATCGAGTCTAACCGAAAGCAGTTTCGAGATTCCATCCTCGCCCATGGTCACTCCATAGAGAAGTGCTGCTTGACGCATCGTTTCACGATTATGGGTGATGGCAATAAATTGTGTCGTGCCGGAAAGTTCCTGCAAGATTTTACTGAACCTTCTTGAGTTTGCTTCATCCAATGCAGCTTCAACTTCATCCAGAATTGCGAATGGTGGCGGATTATGCGAGATGATTGCGAAAAGAAGTGCAAGAGAAGTGAGTGATCTTTCTCCGCCTGAAAGCATTGAGAGATTGGCAATCTTTTTTCCTGGCGGACATGCGAAAATTTCAACTCCAATCTCCTCACGTTTTTCAGTTTCATTTTCAACCTGAGCATCTTCTTTGTCTGCCTTTTCACCCTCTTCATCAACTGCATCAATCTTGTTTTTCCTGCCAGCAAATTTAATTTTTGTCAGGTTTGCATTGCCGCCTCCGAAAATAATTTTGAAATATTTTGTGAATTCCTTGTTAATCTGCTCGAAAGCAGAATCGAATTCCACCTTGATGCGCTGATCCATTTCTTTTATGATACCTTCCAATGAAACTAATGCATCGGCCAAATCCTTAAGTTCCTGAGTAAGAAAATCGAAACGTGCAGTTGTTTCATTGTATTCATCGACAATCATCGGATCAATCCCTCCGATCTGTTCCATTTGAACCTTGAGACGTGAAATTTCTCTTTCCAACTGCTCCCTGTTGAATTCTTCGGAAGTCCCCGGGGCTGCAATCGCAGTTGGCTCACACTTAAGTTCATTTCTGATGTCATTGGTCAGATCTTCTTCGCGCACTTCCACGCGTGCCAACTTGATCTTAGCTTCATTATATTGATCCTTAAGCGCATTGAGAAGCTCTTGTTTCTGGCGTGATTCTCTTTCCAATTGAAAGAATCTTTCGCGCAATTGACGAATTCGTTGAGCTTCCTCAGTGATTTGTTTGTCCACTTTTTCAAATTCAATTTTATACTGCGCAGCCTGAGCCTGGGCATTTTTCTTTTTGCTTTCCAGCTCATCGATCCTTTTTTGGATTTCAGCCACCTCTTTGGAGTTGTCTTTTTTGACTGCAATTTCACCCTTACCAGATTCTTCATACAAGTCATACAGTTGCTGCTGAATAGCTCGAGCGCTTTCTTTGATGTCCTGCAAGTCTTCCATGTTCTCAGCCTCCTCAACGCGCAAAATGAGTCGCTCTTGCGCCATACGAATCTCGGAAAGCTTCTTCTGGACATATTTCAAATCAACAGGGATAATCTCCACAATCTTTTGATTGGCAATTCTTTCTTTTTCAACAACAATGCGACCTTCAGAAATTATGAGCTCCCTCTCAATGTCATTCAGTTTGAATCTTAATTCACTTTTTTTCTTTTCCAAAACTTGTTCATTGCCTCCAGTCTGAGCCTCGGAAGATTCCCGGCCAAGTTCGTCAGTCATCTTGTCCACTTCCCTTTGCATGTTCATCATGCCAGCACCGAGCGCTTCTTTTTCTTGAGAAAGTTTTTCCCGTTCACCTTGAAATTGATTCCACAGATATGAAAAGAGGACGGTTTGTTTGCTCTTAAGCTCTTCCGCAACAATTTTTCCTTGCTGCGCCTTTTCGGCTTGCCGCTTTAACATCTTAAGATGCGGCTCAATTTCGCGAATGAGCCCACTAACCCTGACCATATTCTCACGAGTTGAATCAAGTTTCTTGAGTGCCCTGTCCTTTTTTATTTGATATTGTTTCACACCTGCAGCATCCTCTAACACGCTACGTCGATCAAGCGGCGTTGCATTCAAAAGAGCATCACTCATTCCCTGATTGATCACGCAATAACTTTCTTTCCCAACTCCTGCTCGAGCCAAAAGATCAGACACATCCAGCAGGCGCGATTTGCTTCCATTAATCAGATACTCGGATTCGCCAGAGCGATATAACTTTCTGGTGATGATGACGTCAGCAAATTCCAATGGAATTCTTTTGTCAGTGTTGTCGAAATGAAGCACGACTTGCGCGCTTGATAATCTTGATTTCGTCCCTGATCCAGCAAAAATGACATCTTCAGATTTCTTTCCACGCAAAGTCTTCATTGACTGTTCTCCCAATGCCCACTTGATCGCATCGGAAACGTTCGATTTTCCGGATCCATTAGGTCCGACAATTGCCGTTATTCCTTTCCCGCCCCCCGCCGCCGCGTGACCATCTCCACGAGTCGAGGCGGACCCTTCCGCTTCACCACGAAAATTCCCCGCCGGAAGAAATTCCAGCGTGGTCTTGTTGGCAAACGATTTGAAGCCCGTAATTTCAACTTTTTTTAAATACATGGCACGAAGCGCAAGTTACAAGTGAAAAGTCTATCAAGTCTATCAAGCAAATAAAATCCATTCAAAGGACCTTATGAACCTGTCTACCGTCAGGCAGGCTTTACAAACTTGATGGACTTTAAGAACTTCTTAATTCTACACGACTTTTGGGATTTTGGAAAATAAATAGAAAAAGCCCCCGGAATCGTCGTTCGACGACCCGAGGGGCTATGCGAGCTTACAATGCCTGGACACTGTGCTCTTTGAGATTTCGATGTTTCATGAAAATCTCCTTGTTTCGCGGCACTGAGGTTGGCCGCTGGTTAGGCGTCAGTGGAAAAACGCGAAACATTGTAGGAATTTCGCATGTTCACCTCACTTTTGGCGGTCGAGAGTTGAGAGTAGTCCGATTACAAACCTCGGACAGCTTAACTTTACGGGGATGCACGAATCTGGGCGTAGGTCATCATGACCTCCTTTGGTTTCTGTGTCACCGCTCGCGAAAACGAGGGTGACTGTCGCCGGGCCGGCGCGCTACAGGCCGATGGTCGAAACGGTGGCGCTCAGGCCGGGGTCGGTGCACATCAAGTTCAAAGCTACGAAGTTGGTTTTCGACGGATCTTTCATGGAATACCTCCGAATTTTTTACTCTTGGCTTTCATGGCTCGATTGCCATTAAATGCTTGCCTTGAGCGTGCCCTCTCTCGCCTGGTGTCGTTAGAAAGGTGCAAACAGAAAAGTATTTATATTGTCTCTTTCAAATGATTTCTTACAAAAATACCTTTCCCGTTTGCACCTTCCAAAATTCAAATTTTCTCAATGAACTTCATCACTTTCTTACTGTGATAATCCAGTATAGCAGGTTATATGGATATTGTCAATACCCAACAACCTTGATGTAGTATTTTGGCTTAAATAAGGCATTATTCTGGTATCGATTATCTACGGAATTCATATTTGCGTATTTTGCATTCCAGTCCGCCCATTGCGAAGTGTAACCCCAGGGGTCATAAACTCCGGTAAAGCGCAAGTGATTCGCGTAAAAATTTTTCGCGAGACGACCCGAGAGGCGCAGTGAAAATTTTAGCGCGTAGCGTAGCGCTTGCCACAGTATCTTCATCTGCGCGAAGCTTTCTTTGTAACTTTCTTTCGGGGGAAAGAAAGTTAATCCAATTATACGTCAAAAAATACATATTAAAACTTAATTTAATTTATAGAATAAAAAAGTGAAATAAATCCTGGATTACGGATCAAGTCCAGAATGACATTAAGAACTACCTCAAGAAAGGAAAAGAGCGCTAAAAAAAGGAATCTTTTTGTAGCGCTCTAGGAATGTTGTTGGATGGGTGAAAATGAAGTTTTGTTTTTGGTTTTTTTGTGAGAATTTTTACATTCTCAACCGCAACATTTCCCCAGTTGACTCAAGTTAATTTAAAAATAATTTCTGGCAGAAAATCCTACCAAATTTCTTTTTAAAATAACGAATCTCCAACTACCCTAAGCATAGTCCTGTTTGAATATTTGTCAAATCAAAAAGTTCACAAAGTATTGCCTACTTTGTGAACTTTAAAAACTTTCAACTTGACAGACTCGCAACTTATCTGCAGATAAGTTGCGCCATCTCCACAAGTCTATTACTATATCCCCATTCGTTGTCATACCAACCGACAATCTTTACCTGATTTCCCATACTCATGGTCAGCGGAAGATCCACAATCGATGAATGAGGATTCATCTTGTAATCCATTGATACCAATTCCTTATAAGTTGCATCAAGAATGTTGAGCATTTTTCCAGCAGCTGCTTTTTCAAAGGCAGCATTGATTTCTTCACCAGACTTTGGATTTTTCACAGTGCAGATAAAATCAACAATCGAAACAACTGGAGTTGGAACGCGAAGCGCGATTCCATCCAACTTACCTTTCAAATGTGGGATCACTTTTCCCACAGTTTTGGCTGCGCCTGTAGTAGTTGGAATGATTGAAAGTGCAGCGGCTCTGGCCCGACGCATGTCGCGATGAGGAAGGTCCAAAAGATTTTGATCATTAGTGTATGAATGCGTCGTGGTCATGAATCCTTGTTCAACCTCACAAAGCTCATCAAGAACTTTGATCATCGGAGCCAAGCAGTTTGTCGTGCAAGATCCATTGGAAACTATATTTTCACCTTTGTATTCTTTCTCATTTATTCCAAGAAGATACACCGGCACGTCATCTTTTGGAGGAGCTGAAAGGACAACTTTTTTAGCGCCGGCTGCAATATGCTTTCCTGCGCCTTCTTGATCCAAGAAAATTCCTGTGCAGTCCAAAACAACATCCACTCCCAATTTTGCCCAAGGCAAGTTAAGTGGATCTTTTTCGCTGAAATATTTCACCGGCTTTCCATCGATAATGATCTCACTGTTTTCCTTGTCCGCCACGACATCGCGACCATACACACCATAGGATGAATCATATTTCAAAAGATGCGCACTGGTTTCGATATCGGTCAAATCATTTATAGCCACCAACTCCAATCCTTCTTTTTCAAATATTATTTTTGCGGATGGTCTTCCTATTCTTCCAAAACCATTGATTGCGACTTTCAACATACGTTTAACAAAAAATAATAATTAATTTTTCTTCTAAGAACTGTGTATCAAAATCCATATGTTTTGCATGCAGTAATACCAGTGAAATTCCAATCGCCAACCCCATACCAGCCATTCATATTAACATTTGATCCACATACAACAACTTTTCTCCCACTTGAATAAGAATCAGAATATGCAGAGATAGCATAAGAACCATTAGTCGCATCATACCAACCACCGCAACCTTGAGCGCAATAAATAAAATTAGTACTTGAAATGTCTGGTAAAATTTCAGGAGAAATATTACATATTGCGCTGCCAGGGTTTCCATTTGAGACAGGGTGATTTAAGCTTCCACCGCTTACCAAGCAAGAATTTACCATAACAGATAATGATCTCATCGATGATAATACTTTTGTCATTCTTGCTTTTTCCCTCGAGCTACTGACATTCACCAAAACAGCACTAGACAATATTCCAATAATTGCAATTACAATCAAAAGCTCAATAAGCGTGAAACCTTGACTCATCACTAAATGAAACTTTTTATTTTTATTGGCTTTAGTCATTTATTTGAAATTTGTCATTTGGATTTTAGATTTTTTGCTCTCTATTGTCCTTCAATCTCAGTCAGATGCCAGTGCGAACCCTGGATTTTCTTGATGTTGAATTTGGTTCTTTCAAGAATCGTACCTTTTGTTATATTTTTGATTCCAAACTTAAGATTATCAATACTGATATCCTCAACATGCTTGTCGTGGCCGTCGTGAGCCAAGGCAATTTGTCCAATTTCCAATGAAACATGTTCGATCTGAGACAGTTTTTCACTTTTCACTATCTTCATAATATCATCTACAATTTCCTTTGCTAACATAAAATCATGCATGAGCTCATGTAACATGTAGCATATAACATGTAGCATTTGGGATACAAGTTCCCAACGCATTTTTGTTATATGTTATATGTTTTATGTTATATGATTATTTTAGTGTACTGCGCAGCTGATACATGGGTCATATGCCCTAATAAAGGCGCGCATTTTTCTCTCCATAGCTTTTTCATCCTTATCGAGAATCCCAGGAATGAAAGCTGCGATGTCATCTTCCAAGTGCGTCAAGAATTGTGCTGTCGGCGTGATGATGTTCACATTCTTGATGTAACCCTTGGCGTCCACGTCAACCCAATAATACAATGTTCCGCGAGGCGCTTCCACAGCAGCTGCGGCATGGCCTCCTCTGACGACGTACTCTTTCGTCAGAGCATTACTCAAATCGCAATGCACAAGTTCTCTCAGAATTTTCAAAGAATCCTCCATGCAATGAATGACTTCAACCATCTGATACAAAACATTGTGAAACGGATTGTAGTCAGGAAGATTGAATTCCAGCGACTTGAGGAATTTTCCCGCCTCTCTGCTGAGCTTGCCATGATTGTTGTTTATTCTTGCGATAGCTCCAACCATATAGCTGGATTTTCCATCTCGTTTCACACGCTTGATGATTTCCTTCGGCCGTTGAAATTCGTGGAATCTTTCTTCGAATTGCTGAGCTGAAACCGAAAGCCCTTTATTGGACATGATGTCGCCGTCATAAATTGCATATTCCCCCTCAGACTTCAGGCAGATATATTCTGTAGGACGGCTGAATTTCGGAACTTTGATGGTCTTGAAAAATGCGGCCAATTCCAACGCAACAGGCAATGTTTCTTCTCCTTTTGCAATCAAGGCTTGGATTTCCTCAAGCGTGGGAACTTTTTTGAACCCCCCTATCTCATTGCGCATCGGATGCACCACACGACCGCCGATGAGTTTAATAATTTCCATTCCATATTCTCGAATCTTCACAGCCTTTTTCGTTTCTTCGGGATATTCTTTGATCAGATCCAGATCGTTTTCAATATCCAAAAAATCAGCCAACGACAAGAAGAAGAGATGTAGCGCATGTGAATGAATGAATTGAGCATGTTCCATCACGCGCCTCAATTTTTTTGTTTCACTGCTAACCTCAACTTTCATCGCATTTTCAATGGCTTTGATTGAAGTCAGATTATGCACCACAGGACAAATCCCACAGATTCTCTGGGCAATGATAGGCATGTCCTTATAATGACGGCCTATCAGAATTCCTTCAATCAAGCGCACACCTTCCTGCACTTCAAATTTTGCGCTTTTGACATCACCTTGAAGAACGCTCGCCATAAAGCCAGTGTGCCCTTCTATTTTAGCAATGTGATTTATTTTTATGTTCATACAAAATAGTAACTCGTAACTAGTAATCAGTAGCTAGCAACAGATGACTAGTAATTATTTATTTGCTGTTCTGTTGATTTTATTAACCCATTTATTAACCTTCCAACCTCATCAGTCATTTCATTTAAAATTTTATATTTCTCAAAATCTATATACCCGATGTCCTTGGCAAGAATTAAAAAATTTTGAACCTCTGCGGCCGATCCCCTTGAATTATAATAAAATTTAATCTTATCTTTAAAATGATACCTGGCGAACCCTTCTGCTATATTTGCAGTTATGGAACTTGAAGCTCTTCTTAATTGACTCGTAACTCCATGTATTTCTTCTTTCGGAAATTCAGCAGTAATTTTATAGATTTCCAAAACTAAAATGTGAGCCTTCTTCCAAGCATCCAAATCATGAAAATTTTTAATTGTAGCTTTCATTTTACTAGTTACCAGTTACTAGTTACTGATTACTATTGTGTTTTTTCTCCCATTCCTCAATATCATCCCTCAAGCCATAAATTTCTGTCGTGTTCTCAAACTCTTCATCACTTATCATTGTTTTGAGTGTTGCTTTCATAGCTTTGACATTTCCAGCCGGACGAAGACCGCGACAGCCCTGACAGCCCATGCCGGAATTGGTGCAGACTGAATTGCAGCCCCCAAGAATCATCGGCCCGAAACATGGTTTCTTGTCCAAAAGCAAGCATCTGTTGCCATTAGCTTTGCATTCAATGCAAACAGGCTTGTCCACAATTTCAGGAAGACTTTTTCCAGTCATAGCGCTTTCCAAAAGCATTGGAAGATATTCCAAAAATTCCTCACCCGTAATTGGACATCCCGGCAGCGTGAAGTCAACATCCACAAAATTATCCACCTCTTTGACTTCTTCAGTCTCAATTCCTTGGATGTATTTGTAGACATGCTTCACGGTCTGTTTTTGCTCATGATAGTTTCTGATTTCAGGAATTCCACCCATAGCTGCGCAATTTCCAAGCACCACCAAAATCTTGCTGCGCTTTCGCAATTCCAAAAGTGTTTTTTTGTTAGCAGCAGTCATCGGATTTCCCTCGACAAAGGCAACATCGAGTTTCCCGCCATCATCCTCCAAATCTTCAAGCAAACGAAAATCAACCATTTCCACATTGCTCATCGCCTCGACAAATTTCACACCCAAATCAAGCAACGCAAACTGACATCCTTCACAAGAAGTCAGACTGACAATAGCAATCTTCGGTTTTTTTGCTTCCTCAAACTTCAAAACCTCTTCCGAAACTATTGGCTTCAATTCCTCTGCTTGTATCTTTATTTTTATATTTTGATTTTCCATATGGATGAATTATAGCATATTTTTTGCAACAGTGATAGACTTATTTCATGGAAGAGTGGAAAATAAACATGGAAAATAATGAGGTCGTAGTTGCTCTCGGCGCTGAATCTGCTGGAAATTTTTCAATATATAAAAATGGGATTGTTTATTTTTCTGAGGATTTTGGTGATCTTTTGGATGATCAAAATTTTAAAAAATATCAAAAAGAACTAAGCAACTTTCTAACAAAAAACAAAATTAGACCAACAGTTATTCTTTCGGATCTTCATCCTCTTTTTCGCACAACTGTATTAGCAAAACAATTTGCAAAAAAATATAAAGCGAATCATATTCCAGTCCAGCATCACATTGCTCACATCTTCTCTGCAATTGGAGATCATATAGTGGAACTTGGAACGCGGAACGTGAAGAGAAATGTGATCGGTATTGCTTGCGATGGCACAGGATATGCAGATGATGGCAGTATTTGGGGTGGAGAAATCTTCAGCATACAACATGCAGAATGCAATATACAAAATACGAGAATCGGGCATCTGGAAAATCAGATACTAATTGGAGGTGAAAAAGCAATTAGTGAGCCTGCTAGAGTTTTAATGGCGATACTTTCAAAATTCTTAGACAAATCTATTGTTAATAGCCATGTAAAGAAATTTTATACAAAAAATGAATTTGAAGTTCTGTATTCCCAACTTCAACAAAATTTCAATTGCATAGAAACATCTAGCACGGCACGTATTCTTGATGCAGTATCAGTGTTGCTTGGATTTTCAAAAAACGAGAGACTTAGCAAACATGGTCCAGTTCAATTACTTGAGCAGAATTCGACAAAACCTTTCAATAATTTAAAACCAAAAATTGAATATAAGGTCATCGGTCATCGGTCATTAGCCAGCTTAAATACAACTTATTTATTTGAATATTTAATCAAAAATAATCCGCCAGCTGGCGGAAAGGATAAAAAACGTCTTGCTGCCACAGCGCAAAAATACATCGCGGATGGACTAGTTGAAATGATAAAAAACCTACAACCTGCAACCTGCAACCTACAACCTGTATTTTTCGCCGGTGGCATGGCCAACAATAAAATAATTTCTTCAATTTTAAAAAAACAAGGCGTCTACATTAGTAAAAAGATACCTCCAGGTGATGCTGGGATATCAGTAGGACAATTATTTTACTACTTGTTTAATGAAAAATAAAGGCATACCAGAATTCATCGCTATTGCAAATTTTCCCAGTATGCATTTTGATGAAAGTAAAAAAATGACCCCGCGACGATTTCTCGTGCGGGATCAAACTTAGAAGCAATCACCTTATTCGTATTTTAATTCAGAATTGGGATCTCTTCAGGTGAAACCTTTTTCAATGCGATATAAATTTTATACCCCCTGTGTCCCCACGTCCTCAGACCAAGGTCTTTAAGGGTATCATGCAGGCGCCAAAACTTATGCTCGCATGTTGCATTTTCTTTTAGTAGCACATCTTCAGCCTCCAGGTTTGCAGCTATTTCCATAGCAGAACAACTATTTGGAGGAAATTTCTGCTTATGTCGCTTTTTCATTTCCTCTTCACGATCATAAACCGCCTGAAGCTGCTCTGCATACATCCTAAGCAACTGGTCAAAGAGCTCTTGATAATCATTAACTCTCCCTCCGACTTTGCGCTGGACAAAATTGAAAAGATCACTACGTATACCAGCTCTAGCCGACAAATGTTGTCCATAGAAGCGATTGAGAAGCGCAACCTTTTCAGATTTGATTTCTGATGAGACAACTCCGAAATATTTCATCAGGAGTATCTCGTCCTGCAAATAAATGCAATAGTCTTCTATCGCACTTGCAATTGTTCCAATGGCAAACAATAGCCTGCCATTTCTCTCTTCCTGTCTTTTTTTTTCTTCTTTTTCTTCTTGTGTCTTTTTTACAATAGTAATGATTTTCTCGCCAAAAAACTCTATGGTTGCATGCAGCACCACGACCGGAATCAAAGAACACATTCCGACTAAAACAAACCATTCATTCAACGTAAAACTCGGCATAACGACCTCCTTTTGGGCTTCCTATACCCTGTCGTATTTTTATGGCATTTTCAGAATTTAGCCCCATGCTAAAATCCAAATTTGCCGCCTCTTTGCCACAGCAGAAAAATGCCTAAAATAAGCAACTTTCTGCCATGGCAAATAAGATTATTGTTAAACAACCATAACCTACAATTATACTCTTATTTATTGATTTTGTCAACAGATGCGAGGAACTAATTTTCCTCTTGGCATTTCAATAGGACGGAGTGAGCCAAAATTTGTTTTAAGAAAAACTCCCTTGCCTTTTTCGGCGCGACCGATGATTTTGGCTTCGGGATTGAATTTTTTGAGGATTGCGATGACTTTTTTTGCGTCTTTTTCAGCAACTGTAGCAATAAATCTTCCCTCTGAAGCAAATGACAAATAATCAATACCAAGAAGCCCCGAAATGGCTTTAGTTTCTTTTTTATATGGCAGCAACTCTTCCTCTAAAATAATTTTGACCTTAGATTTCTCTGCAATTTCAACAATATTAGCAGCCAATCCTCCACGAGTGGGATCCTTGGCAGCATTAAGATATTTTCCAACTGCTTCAATTTCCTTGTTAAGTGTTTTTGAATCTGTTTTTATTTTTGATTTATATCCGAAGCGCTGGCTCAAAAGTGCAACCGTGTGCTCACCTAAATCTCCCGATGAAATAATAACATCCCCAACCTTAGCGCCATTATTTGAAATTACTTTAGTAGCCAAGCCAACCCCAGCAGTTGTTATTTCTATTTTATCCAATTTTCCCTTTTCGGTTACTTTCGTATCCCCCGTCACAATTGGCACTCCAGCTTCTTTTGAAACCTCATCGATAGATTTTATTATTTTTAAAAAATCTTTTTTAGGGAAACCTTCTTCAACAACAATGCTTAGAGAAATTCCTATTGGTTTTGCCCCCATCATTGAAATATCATTAATAGTTCCGCATGCTGCAATTTTTCCAATGTCACCTCCAGGGAAAAAAATCGGATCAACAATAAAAGCATCGGTCGTGAAAAGTAATTTCATGGTTTCACAGCCCATCTCCGCTGAAGATATTGCAGGCAAGACAAATGACGCTGCATCATCTGCACAATTTTTCCATTTTCCAGTTGCGGACATTATCTTTCTTATCTCACCGATAAGTTCAGCGGATTTTGCACCTCCCCCTCCATGATCCAACTCAATTGCTTCATTATTATTCATAAAGATATTTTAATTAAATCTATATTCTGCATTGCAAGCGCCTTCATCTGAAACCATACATGGACCATAAGGTTTATCAGGCGTGCATGTTTTGCCAAACATAGGGCATTGTTCTGAAGTCATGAGTCCGCGAATAACCTCGCCACATTTACAACCAGTTGGTTTTCTAGATTTAGTAAAATCAACTTTATCCAGAATATCCCTATATATTAGCTTAGCATTAAGTTTTGGATTTTTAACT
>CAZAJN010000012.1:0-8493 GCA_964485555.1 uncultured Bdellovibrionales bacterium | reverse complement strand
GTGAGCGACGGGATTTGGGTCGAAAGAAATTGACTTTCCTCTTAAATATCAAAGTGTCAATTTCTTGAGCCAGATATGAGTTGTTCAACGATGTCAATTTTTTATCTCGTTGTTAAATTCATTATACACTGATTTATTGCTTAAGAAAATTTGATTTTTTCTTTTGTTTCAAGAAAAGAGGGTTAGGGTGAATTTTCTTGGAATAAAACTTTTTGTATTTTGTATCTTACACTATTGCACATTCAGTCCACTCGGTGCACTTGGAGCAATTATATCGACTTCAGCCGAAACATATTGGATCGCACCGATGCTGACATTGCCTGCTTGGCGCGGTTGACCGAAAAAATCAGTGGGGGCAGTTGCAAGTGTTGCATCAGAGCCCGCGGTTTTGGCAGGGCTTAATGATTGCAAAGAAAAATCATAATTTGGCACATTAAAAAACAACGGGTTCGAATTCAATGACCCCGAAGCCCACGCTGGAAGCGACAAAGAAGAATTCACAACACTGAAAAATAAGTTGTTTGATTTAGTGAAATTACCATTCACACCACTCGCATATGCAATATTTCTATTATCAATCATGCTGTTATTTTGATAATCTATAGTTCCGGTTCCAAAAGTATTGACGGCATTGTACCCATATACTGTATTATTATAGATCTTAAAGGTAGAATTAGCGGAACTAGTATCCACCCTGAAAGCACTACCAGGGATTATGTATGTCCCTCCACTAGGATTATAATCATTGTCCAAAATTACCAAATTATTATAAATCTGATAATCGGCTAAGCTCGGATCATTCATGTTGATGGCATTACCAGATTGATTTTTAACTACATTGTCATGTATCTTGAATGTTCCAGACCACGGACTGGTTGAAGATGTATCATAGATATGAATACCCTGATATGTCGTATTGTCATGCAAATTATTCCATCCTATCTCATAGGCTACCGCTGTTTTACCAGACCGATTGCTGATATAAAATAGATGATGTGATACATCTGTCCCCGCCGTATTTCCATATGAATGTATTTCATTTCCAAGTAATCGATGACCACTGCAGGTCATATTAGCATCAGCCATATCGACACAAGCTCCACCGACCCATCCAGAATAACCGGAAGGGACTGCACCTGTAACGTTATTGCCAACCAGTCGGCTATATCCAAATATAGAAAAGGCTTGATAAGAAGTATTTACTGTGAACTTAGAAAAATTAACATACATACTGGCTGTCTTGTTCGGGGCTGTCCCATGCGCATAATTATGAAAAGCAGCATTGTTAGCAGTCATACTTGCGGTAGTATTTGGATAAACTAGAACAGAATAAGGATTATCAGCATTGCCAATTAAATCTGCATTAACCCCTACCTCTACATTGCTCGAAGCACCTATTCCAACTGTATAAACAATATCTCCGGGGATAAGTCGAGGACTACCATTCAGCGTCCCGTTTAGTGTTGCCCACGGTGAAGACCATGCCCCAGTTCCTGTTGAATCATTTCCACCTGATTTAATGAAATAAATATTTCCATTGCGCACTGTAAACGGCAAAGTTGCTGAATCAATTCCATTAACCACAACTTTAATTGTATTTATTCCATCAGCAACACCGGATGGAATAGCGAAAGCTATTTCTTGCATTTTGTGAAAGGTATACAGATCAGCCGGTCCTCCTGGCAATTGCCCGTCGGCATCCTTCCAATAATATATTGCAGTGGCTTCCTGATCGCTGACATATACTTTTGAAGTTCCCTGAGTTGAACCCAAATAATTTCCCCAGATTGTGACGATTGCACCACAATTACTCATGTTGCATGCATTGTCTGAATTGCCTGTTTTTGGTCCTGATTCGATGTCAGAAAAATTTAAAACCGGAATTGGCGCAGCATGTGCGAAATACGGCAGCATGAAAAACATTGCGAGGAGGAAAAAGTTTTTAATTATTTGTTTTTGCATTTTGTATAAATTAATTTTTTCTGCTCTCCAAAAGCAGAAAAACTCCTTATCCCCCTCTTTAAATTAATAAAAAATGACCAGCGGGAATACCCTTGCGGTACAAATTTTCTGTCCTTGTTCAAATCACAAAACTTTCAAATTCTCACCAAGATAAAAAATTTATTTCGTTGAACGTTAAGAATATCTGAAGTTCATTGAAGCGTAGCGAAAATGAATTTGGGTCGATAAAATTTTTCTTTCATCTGAAAATACAAAAGTGGGAAATTTTAGAGCCAGATATTCTTTGTTATCGGATGTTTTGCTCACGACTTTATCGGAACAATTCTTTCATTTCATCTACATAAGGTTTTAGTTCATCAAACGACAAGTCTTGTTTAGTTTTGGGATCTCTATGAAAAAGATGATATTCAGGAAGCCTACTTTTATCACCATCCATGCGAGGCATTACGTGAAAATGAAAATGTCCGACCATCTGTCCTGCATATTGACCTTCGTTGAAACCATAATTAAAACCAGTTGGCTTCAAATATTCTTCATATTTTTTAGAAACCATTTGAACTGTAGTAATGAGGTCAATCAATTCGTCTTTGGTTAGTTCGCGAATATTTGTCACATGTCGTTTTGGCACCACAATACATTGTCCTTTATTTGCAGGACGAATATTGTGAATAACACGAACATTTTCATTTTCATACAATGAATGCACCTCGATTATTTTTGAATCACAGAATGGACAGGTCATATTTTTAAAATTAAGTGAGTGAGCAAAATTTCCGATAACGTTACGAGTATGAGAAGTTCGGCGTAGCGTAGCGGAGACGAATTTGGGTGTAGGTTTTCGTAAAAACCGAAACCTCATACTCGTTGTTGTGCGACAGTTTGCTTTTTCTTTTCATTTCTCAGCAGAGGAATAGCATTTCTGTAATGAATTAATTGAATTTTCTGTTTTGAAAAATGAAAGAGGGGCAAGGGGTGAATTTCATTTTTCAAAACTCCTTATTTGTATTTATGTCTGAATAATAGCATAAATTAGCCAAAAAAGCACTGTCGGATTTTCAGGCTGGATTTTCAGGCATTGACAAAAAGCCTGTTTTCATGTATACTGTATGGTTGACAATGGTTCAACATATCTTTAACAAAAAGGAGGCAATGCGCCATGAACATGTCTGCAATAATCATTTGTGGCGGGTTTGCCACAAGAATGGGAAAGACCTGCGAAAGGATTCCTAAGGCAATGTTGGAGTTTAACGGGACACCATTTTTGGTTTATCTCGTCAGCCACTTCTTGCGCCAAGGAATACGGGAAGTTGTCATATCGACTGGTCACTTGTCGGAAAGTATATTTACCTATTTCGATAATGACTCATGGAAAGACAGAGGCGTAAAGGTGGTGCGAGAAGACTGCCCGCTAGATACTGGTGGAGCACGGAAATTCGCTTCACAATTCACAACCTCCGAGCATGCTTTCACTTGCTACGGTGATACAACCCTCGAAATTGATTTGGCCGCAGCTTACAAGCAACACGTTGCTACAAAAGCAAAGGTTACTGCTGTAGTAACGCTGAACTCAGCCGTTCAAAATCAAGGAGCAATCCTTGTGAGCTCAGGTGAAACCATTCTGGAATTTGCTGAGAAGCCAAAGGAAGAAAGAGTTTCTCAAGAGCTGGTAACTTCCACGACTGAATACAGAGCAAGCAGTACTGGCGCTTACATCATTCGGAAAGACTTTCTTGAAAGTCTATCAGATGGAAAGCTTTCACTCGAGCAGGAAGTTATTCCGCAAGCCGTCAAAGAAAAAACCGTTTGTGCGTTCAACAATGGGCGCAATTTTTTTCTCGACTGGGGTACTCCTGAACGGTACAATGAAATGTTGAGAAACGCTCATCTTATCGAAAAGATATATGGGCAACCTCTAAAATGAACATGGGGGCGACTGAGATTTTCAGTTGCCCTTTTTACTTACATAAATTTCAAAATACTACCTACTTTTATATAAACTCCAAGATGCCAATGAATGAACATTTATTATCTCTCCATTTTTTACTTTGGCGTCAATTTCACTTTCATCAAACCAAAAACTTTCAATGTCTTCTTCTAAATCTTTTTCCAATGATTCTTCTACTAAATCGCTAGCCAAAAATACAAACATTTTTTCAGTTGATCTGCGATTATTCATCAAATATTCTCCTAAAAATTTCAATTCGTTTGCTCTATAACCCATTTCTTCCATTAATTCACGATTAGCGCCAATCTCTGGTTTTTCATCTAACGCTATTGCTCCGCCAGGAAATTGTAGGATTTTTTTATCAACCGGATAAGAATATTCCTTCTGAATCAATATTTTTCCGTCTTCTCGTTTGGCGATAATAGTAACCGCACCGCCGCCAGTCGCTTTGAACATCAAATAGTTTATTTTGTTTCCGTCGGGCAACATGATTTCATCTTCAACCAAGGTTACGCGAGGATGATTAAAAATTTCTTTGGATGATAGTGTTTTCCACATATGTATTTTGTATTTAAAAAATTAATAAAGAATTATTCCTTTTACCCCTCTTTAAATAAATAATTCAATTTATTCATTACAGAAATGCGTCCGCCGTAGGCGAAAAGAAAAAGCAAATTTCGCACAACGTATCGGCATCATCTGAAGTTTCGGCACTTCCTTATAAAAATATAAAAGAGTGTTGAAATTTGGGCCGAGGTAAATTGATTTTCCTTTGAAATATACAAGTGTCAATTTTCCGAGCCAGATATGCCGTGTTGTCGGATGTATTGCTCTTTTGAGCCCAAAACAAATATTTTTAGGAAGCGGGGATGCGAGATTGCATCCCCTAGAAAATCATGTAGCGAGGAGGCTGTAAGTTATTCTCACATCCCCTTTTCGCAAAGGACAATTTTTTGGCAAATTATTTGTAGCTTCGCCAAAATCACACAGCTCGTAAATTACACTACAGTATCGGCTATTGTAATTCGCTTTCAATGGACAATGCTCTGTTTCGTTTGGCTTATTAATTCCGCCCGAAAATTCAGTTGCCTCTTTAATCTTAATCATAAAGAACCTCCGTATTCATTAGTTGAGCTTCCTAAAAATATTTG
This sequence comes from uncultured Bdellovibrionales bacterium, assembly GCA_964485555.1. Classification (GTDB taxonomy): domain Bacteria; phylum Patescibacteriota; class Minisyncoccia; order Moranbacterales; family GWC2-37-73; genus GWC2-37-8. The sequence goes on along the minus strand of CAZAJN010000012.1, from coordinate 3,435 downwards.
TTTTAAAAGAGCAATATTTCCGACAACGTTACTCATATCTGAAGTTTTTGCGCAGCGTAGCTGAGCGAAAATTTGGGTCGAAAGAAATTGACTTTCTTCTGAACTATTAATGTGTCAATTTCTTGAGCCAGATATGAGTTGTTCAACGATGTCAATTTTTTATCTTGCTATTTATCTCATTATACACTGATTTATCGTATAAGAAAATTTGATTTTTTGTTTTGAAAATGAAAGAGGGGTTAGGGGTGAATTTCATTTTTCAAAACTCCCTATTCTGCATTATTCATCTTCATTTCTGTAATTTTATCGCGACTCATCCTTTTTGGCCATATCATATTGCCTTCTGTATTATAAATAGGCACTTCTTTTTGTTTGGCAATCTTAATGTATCCCTCCAAATATGTTTTTCCATTTTCAAATATCAAATTGTCATTCTCTGCTTTAATACCATTTTCATTTTTTTCATTAACGACATCATGTGCATCCTTTTCATCTACAATTAACCCGATTATGTCTCTTGGCTTTAAACGCATAGAATTTACAACTGCTTCCGTTGGATAATCATCACAATACGACACTCTAACATCAAGGGAGGGGTCAAGAACTAATACTGCACTTTCATTATCACTAATTAATGGATAAGCTGGCTGGAGACCATTCATTCGAATTGATGATTTGTGCCAAAAAAAGCTTAGCCAAGCTTTGCGCATTTTTTCGTAATTTTCTTCATTCAAAAAAATTTCTCTCAGGGCTTCATTTCTATCATCATCAGTCCTATTTTTTAGCATATTTGCAAAATCACTTAAACCATACTCTTCATTTTCAAACATCGTTTGCAAATAATAGAAACATTTACTAGCTATAAGAAGAATATTTCCCTCGTCTTTAAAGTACACATTAAACTCAGCTTCTTCATTTAGTGATTCATTGTCACTATCCAGCTTTAGGAAATTTTTCATAACATCCAACATTCCCTCTGGATAATAAACATTGCACGCTTTTTCATATATATTATCCTCTGCATTACCTTTGTATTCAGTGGAAAAACCATTGTTTCGTTCCTCTTCTATTTTCTTACGTGCTTCTTTTATTTCCTTACGATATGAAAATGATGTTTTATCTGGCTCTTGTTTTAAGAATTTCAACTGTCCAGCTGCCAAACCTCGTGAAAAAGCAGCCGGCAACAAATTGATGTCAATTTGTTTATATTTTAAATCCTTACTTTCTCGAATATTTACAGCCTTCTCAAGGATTCTTTCTATTTTTTCCGCATTTTGTTCTTTTTCCACTATTTTTTCAGCATCTTGATAATTTTCAGCTTGACCAGTGATAACTTTTTCTGAAATTTTTCCGGCCTCAATTTGAGCAGAACTTATAATTTTCTGCCTTTTTACTGCATCCAACTGTTCAAAGTTTTTCTGATCTTCTGCTTTTGAAAAATCAAAATTGAATTTTTCCATATGAATTTTCGTAGCGTAGCGGAGAAACTCCAATTACCCCTCTTCGAATTAATAAAAATCAAATTTTCTGTCTTCATTTAAATCACAAAAATCTCGAATTTTCGCAAAGATAAAAAATTTATTTCGTTGAACGTATCGGCATCATCTGAAGTTTTCCAAAACTCCATTAAAATATAAATTGATTTTGGAAAATTTGGGCCGAGGAAAATTGACACTCCTCTATCATTTGAAGCGTCAATTTTCCGAGCCAGATATGCCGTGTTGTCGGATGTATTGCTCTTTTAATAGATTTCTTCCTTATTTAAAATGCTTTCAGGAAAGGTGGGATAGAGCGAGGTCTATCCCAATTGATAACTAAATGCCAAAAAATAATTCCATGCAACCATCGAGGTCTTCGATTAACGGCAAGTCCAATGCATCTTTTGGCGAAATCCATTTTGCGTCCTTATGCTCACACTCACTGATTTTAATCTCAGCTTTTTCATTTAGCTCAGTGTGAAACATATGATAGACAAAATCATAATCCGGAAATTTAACGTAAACCGTTGAGAAAAATTTCATTTCATCTCGGGGAATTACAAGTCCTGTTTCCTCTGTCGTTTCACGGCAAACGGTGTCCAGTAAACTTTCTCCTTTGTGGATTTTTCCAGAAGGGATTCCCCACGTATTACCTTGAGGTTTATGATTTTGTCGATGTAGCAAAATGATTTCTCCATTGCATTGGACGAAACTGCCCACCACCTCAAACTTCGGATTAAAGTTTTTTGGCATTTTTTCGTATATCATAGTTTTTCTCCTTTAATTTTATTGTTCCCACCTTTCCTAAAAGCATTTTGTAAAAGAGCAATATTTCCGACAACGTTACTCATATCTGAAGTTTTTGCGGAACATAGTGATGCAAAAATTTGGGCCGAAAGAAATTGACTTTCCCTTGAAATATTAATGTGTCAATTTTTTGAGCCAGATATGAGTTGTTCAACGATGTCAATTTTTTATCTCGTTGCTTATCTCATTATACTCTGAATTTGCATCTAAGAAAATTTGATTTTTTATTTTGAAAAATGAAAGAGGGTCGGGGTGAATTTCATTTTTCAAAACTCCTTTATGTTATCAGTTTAATTTGCTATGAAATACTTTTTCATTACAACTATAAACAGATAGATAAGGGCGGCTACAACAACTATCGCAATTGCCCAAATTTTTACGAAAAATTTAATAAAAGATGTCTTTCTTTCCTTAAATTCTGGTGTACCCATTTTTAAACTATTTTTTGACCATTTTTTAATACTCCAACTTCCAGTTAAAATTCTCCAGAAACCCCAGCAAATTAACAACACAACCGACATTGATGCAAACCACAATGCGCCGCTACGAAAACCTTTACCTAAAAAAATGAAAACTACCAATGCTAAAATTGGCAGAGTATTTATTAGAATTTTTTTAAACTTGTCCATATTGTTTTTTAAAATGAATTAATTTTTGCCCCCAAAGGCAAAACTCCATATCTCCCTCCTTTAATAAATAAAAAAAATCAAATTTTCTGTCCCCGTTTAAATCGCCAAACTTTTAAATTTCAACAAGATAAAAAATTTATTTCGCCCAACTCCTTATATACGAACTCGTTGATATTTTGTTTTAAATCAGCTATAATTTGGATATAAATTTCTAATCATAACAGCTTATGGATGGAAGCTATCAATACCCTAGCAAAGATCCGATATACCAATTCAAGCAAGAAATGAAGCTTCGCAAGTTCAGTGCCAAGACTATCAAATCTTATTTACATTATATCACGGACTTATTGAAGATATCAAGCAAGAATCCAAAAACCATCAATACTGACGATATCCGCAGATATTTGGAAAATTTAGCAGACAGGGGCCTATCTTCATCTTCCCTGAACATCGCTCATAGCGCTTTTAAGCTATATTTCGAAAAGGTTCTGGGTCGCAGATTCTTTGCCAACATTCCCCGA
>CAZAJN010000011.1:0-11298 GCA_964485555.1 uncultured Bdellovibrionales bacterium | reverse complement strand
TAAAAACCAAGGAATAAAAGATTATAAACAATTACATATCCAGCAGCAAATGTTGTTTTAGGGGGATACCCCGTCAGCTTGCTGCGGGGTAATTCATTTTGGTATTTGAAATTAAATTTTTATGCTCAGTAAGTTTTTAAAAGTTGATTGGGTGTTGCTGTTTTCAGCTCTTTTGCTGCTAGGCATAGGTCTGGCAGTTCTTTATAGTATTTCAATGGCTTCTGCCGCTGACGGAAGTCTGAGCATTTTTTGGAGGCAACTAATTTTTGCGCTGATTGGGATGTGCGCCATGCTTTTTTTTGCACTGACAAATTATCAGAGCTTGAAATTCCAAAGCACTACAGTCTATTTTATCACCTTATTCATACTTGCTGCTGTTTTGATGTTCGGAAAAAATGTGCGCGGAACGGCTGGTTGGATCGGAATCGGATCTTTTCACGTGCAACCGGTTGAAATTGCAAAACTTTCCATGATAATATTTCTTTCCAGTTTTATTTCTCAAAAAAAAATGGAGCTTGGCGAAACAGGTCGATTGGTTGCCTCAATAATTCTTTGTGGAATCATGATTTTGTTGGTGATCAGACAACCGGATTTCGGTAGCGCTATGGTGTTGGTTGGGATCTGGATCGGGATGACACTTATTTCAGGAATTAGCGCTAAAAAGATTTTGATCATGTTAGTAGCCACAGTTGTCATCTCTGTGGCTGGCTGGTTTCATCTGGAACCCTATCAAAAAGATCGCGTGATGAGTTTCGTCAAACCCGGAAGTGCGGACCTTAAGGGTGCTGGCTACAATGTCAACCAATCCATGATTGCTGTCGGATCCGGCGGAATGGTGGGCAAGGGAATAGGGCACGGCAGTCAGTCACAGCTGAACTTCCTGCCAGAGAAACATACTGATTTTATTTTCGCTTCCATAGCAGAAGAACTCGGGCTTTTAGGTTCTCTTTTTGTGGTCGGACTTTTCGGTATAATGTTCTATCGTATGCGAGCCATTGCGCTAAATGCTCCCGACAATTTCGGCTTTCTGGTAACCATTGGGATAATGATCATGTTTTTCGTGCAGGTTTGGGAAAACATCGGCATGAACATCGGCATCATGCCAGTGACTGGAATTCCACTGCCACTTCTTAGTTATGGAGGAAGTTCTTTGATTGTGACAATGGCGAGCATTGGGATTTTGAGCAGCATAAATTCCAGAAAAGAAACAAAACTGGACGCGGAAGAATATTCATCTTACTAGCTTTTTAGCTTTTCAGGAAAATTCAAAGACAATGTCATTCTGAGCGAAGTGAATTCGACCATGAGAGAATGAACGCAGTCGAAGAATCTGAGCCCTTATTTATGAATTAAATTTCATTTATATGTTTTTTATTAACGTATAGTAAAATTAACTTTCTTTCCCCCGAAAGAAAGTTACAAAGAAAGCTTCGCGCAGATGAAGATACTGTGGCAAGCGCGACGTTCTTCGCTTCACGCCTCCGGGTATATATTGTCTGGACAAAATCAAAGATTTTGAAAGCCAATTAAAATTTTTACTGCGCCTCTCGGGTCGTCTCGCAAAAATTTCTTTACGCGCATCACTTGCGCTTCGCCGGAGTTTATGACCCAGAGGTTATACTTCATATTGCGCGGGGTGGAATGCAGAAATACAAAATGCACTATAAAAATGAATGAAACACCTTCTTTAGTCAAAAAGTCGACCAGGGAGCGTTCATATTGACAAAAAGCCCTAATATTGCTATTCTAATCTGAGTTAATAATCGCTCGAATAAGCGAAATTTAACCTGAAATTATGGAGAGTAGGAAGCTTGTCAGCGCCATTTACTGCCAAGTACCCCGATGATCCGATTTTCAAGACTTTTATAAATTTAAGAATATTTAGTATTATCTTTAAAGCTAAAGCCTGCCTGACGGTAAGCTAATAAGCTAAAAAGCTAAAAAGCTAAAAAGTTATCCCCATGAGCAAATTGATCACATTGAAAGCTGATGTTCGCGAACTGGTTGGGAAAAAAGCTAAAAAACTTCGCAATATGGACATGATTCCTGCAGTTATGTATGGAAACAAAATTGCTGCCCAGAACTTGGCAGTGAGTTATATTGATTTCAAGCGCGTATATGCCAAAGCTGGTGAAAGCGCTTTGATTGAACTTGAAATCGAAAAGAAAAAAATCAACGTTTTGATTCATGACATCCAGCTTGCGCCAATGAGTGGAAAGGTGACTCATATTGATTTCTTCCAAGTTAACATGAAAGAAGAAGTTGAAACTGAAATTCCATTGGAATTCGTTGGAGAAAGTGCTGCTGTGAAAGCGCTTGGAGGAGTCTTGGTGAAAAACATCGATGAAATCTCTGTGAAATGTCTTCCAGCTGATCTTCCAGAAAAATATGAAATCGACATCTCTTCATTGGGAACATTTGATGATGTTATCACTGTGAAGGATTTGAAAATTTCAGATAAGGTTGAAATTTTGATGGACTTGGAAACTGTTATCGCTTTGGTATCTGCTCCTCGCTCTGAGGAATCCTTGGCTGAACTTGATAATAAAGTGGAAGAAGATGTGACTAAGGTTGCAGGAGTGGTGAAAGAAGCTCCAGTTGCTGAAGAAAAGAAGAAATAAAGAGGTAAAAAATACTTTTGCAAAAACGGGACATTGATGTCCCGTTTTTGTTTTGTTTAGGCCAAGAAATGCTGGTGCTCTGAAGCGGAGTCAGTCAGCTTGACTTTTGGGGTGATTTGGAGTATAATTATACATTGGATAAATACACTCCAAACTACCTTGAAAATATATCTCAAATACAGGAGGCCGCTATGTATGAAAAACATTTTGAAGAATTCTTGGCTTTTTTGTTTCCCAATGAATATTTTCCTGACGAGTCGATTTTGCTTTTTGTTTTTCTTTATGCTGGCGAAGAACTCTCCATAGAGAAACTTGACGAGTATCAGGATGTGCACGGAATAGAGCTCTCGGAAGAGGCAATCACGGCCATTACTATTTTTGTTGAGATCTTGAACGAAATGAAAAAAACAAAGCCTGACATCGGACTTATTGAATTTTGCGTGGATCAACTTGTGTGGATTCTTGGCATCCTTGGAACGGAAAATGTTGAGAGGTATAGGACCTTGAATGATCTATTTAGCAAGGACGAGTTTTCGTCTTAGGGAGGGTCAAAATGGGAGTGGGAAAGATAATAAGAAATATCTATATCGCACCAGGAAGTAGATTTACTCCAAACTTTCAAGATGAGGGCTTGGGCTTGTCTATTCCAAGGCGTAAATCCATCGACATCACGGAATTGTGTGTTGTGGATGGGGGAAAAGTGATTTTGGATTATGGTCTTGATTCCAACAGGATCATTGTCCAAGTCAGGGCAGTTGAAAAAAATATTTCTTTTCACTTTGTGGGGGAAAAGGCTCTGGAATTTGCTTGCGGATTTCATGAAATTGCAAGAGAGCTGGGGCTTGAAAGACATGATTTTGCACATCTGATCTGGGAAAATGCCCCTTGGGATTGATAGTTTTAAATGTTTCAAATCAGCTGCGTTTGCGCCAATTGGCGAGACGCGGCTTTTTTCATGCTTCAATTTGAAATTGATTGCTTTGCTTGGAATTCGTGCTAAAATACAGTAATGAAAAACAATAGCAAAAAACTATTTCTAGTGGTCATGTTGGTTCTGGCGGTTCCTGTTTTTGTTGCTTCCCAGATCTCTTTTTGGCGCGGCACCTTCCAATATGCCATGGCCGCTGATGAAGTTCTAAATCAGGATGTCTTGGAAAATACTAAGGATGAAATTTCTGATTTGGAAAAGAAATTGCAAAAAGAAGAAAAGGCGAAAAAGTTGTTGGAGCAGAATCTTGGACAAATCCAGGGCGCTGTTGCTTCAACGGTCAAGGAAATCAACAAGACCAAATCAACCATAGTAGAAACGGAAAAAACTATTTCTCGCAAAGAGGCTGAAATAAAAAGCATGACTGACAAAATGGATCTTCAAAAAAGCATGCTGAAAAGTCTTTTGCAGGAAACGTATTATAATCAGGCCCAGCCTATTTTGAATGTGGTGATGACAAATAGCAGCTTTGCTGATATATTTTCCGATACCGATCATTTGCTCACAGTTGAAGATAAGATGCGTGAGGTTTCTGCGGAAATAGCTGAGACGAAAAAAAAGATTGAACAAGACAAAACTCAACTAGCTGAAGTGAAGGAAGAACATGAAGGGATTTTGGACGACAAGGTTGATAAGAAGCAGGAATTGGTAGCTGTCCAGGCGGACGTGCAAGAAGACATTGAAAGCAAGGAAGCAACAATTTCAAAACTGCAAAAGCAGTTGGCGGAACTCCAAGGCGATCTTAATGCTTTGTCTGGAAAATCGTATAACGCAGGCGACATTCGGGAAGCTGTCGAATTTGCCAGCGGAAAGACGGGCGTTCCTCAAGGAGTTCTATATGGATTTCTCAAGATGGAAACAAATCTTGGCGCCAACACTGGAAAATGCACGTACAAAGAAGTTGAAAGTGTGGCAGTTGCCAATTATAAGAGATTGCTGAAGACAAACAAGAAATGGCAGGCATCAATTGATTTGCTGTATAAGAGACAAGGATTGTTTTATGACCTGGTTGATGACCTTGGCTACAGCAAGGACAAGAAAGTTTCTTGCACACCAAATCCGAAAAACTATATCGGGCAAGGTGGAGGAATGGGAATCCCTCAGTTCATGTCTGACGTTTGGAGAGGATATTCTCCAAAGATCTCGGCCAACACTGGTCACAAGACTCCTGACCCATGGGATCTTACTGATGGCGTGATGGCTATGGCAATCAAATTGAAAAGTGCAGGAGCGACATCAGACAGCGCTTCTGCTATCAAAAAGGCATCGATAAATTATTTGGGAACATTCAATAACAATTATTATTCCGGAATCTTGTATTGGTCAAAGAATTACAAACTGCTATTTAAATAATATTAAAAGGTTGAATAGGATATGAAGGATAAATTTTATATTACAACTGCAATTGATTATGTAAATGCTAAGCCGCATGTTGGCCATGCTGTTGAAAAACTGCAGGCCGATGTTATTGCGAGGTGGCATCGTGAAGCTCTCAATGATGATACATATTTCCTAACTGGATCTGATGAAAATGCATTAAAAAACGTGCAGAGCGCGAAAAAAGCAGGAAAACCAACTGCGGAATTCATCAAGGAAAATGCTGGGTATTTTCAAGATCTAAAATCAATGTTAAATCTTGATTACGATCAGTTTATTAGAACAACTGAAAAGAGGCATTTTGAAGGCGCACAAAAACTGTGGAAAAATTTTAAATCGGAGGATATTATTAAGAAACCTTATAAGGGTTTGTATTGTGTTGGTTGTGAGGAATTTAAAATGGAAAAAGATTTGGTAGATGGAAAATGTCCCGATCATCTCACAGTCCCAGAGGAAATAGAAGAAGAAAATTATTTCTTTAAGCTTTCCAACTATCAGAAGCAACTGGAAGAAATGATCGAGAGGGATGTGATAAAGATTGTTCCGGAATTTAGAAAAAATGAGGTTCTTAGTTTTGTAAGGCAAGGGTTAGATGATTTTTCAATCTCTAGAAGTGTCGAGCGCGCTGAAAATTGGGGAGTGCCTGTTCCTGGCGATGAAAGTCAGATAATGTATGTCTGGGTTGATGCGCTTTCTAACTATATTACAGCTCTTGATTATGCAAGCGAAGGTGATTTATTTAAAAAATATTGGTTAGAAAATAACAACAGAGTTCATGTCATAGGAAAAGGTATTTTACGATTTCATGCTATATATTGGCCTGCAATGCTTTTGTCTGCCAATATTCCTGTTCCTACGATGATCCTGTCTCACGAATATCTTACGATTAATAATCAAAAAATTTCTAAAACACTAGGAAATATTATTGATCCGCAGGAAGTGGTGGATAAATTCGGAATAGATGGAGCTCGTTATGTGCTACTAAGTTCACTGTCTACAAATAAAGACGGAGATATTTCGTGGGAAAAAATGACTGAAAAATATAATGCGGATCTGGCAAATGGTTTGGGTAATTTGGTTTCACGCGTTGTGAAATTATATGAAAAAACAGATGAAGTTTTTGAATTGCATACGTATAAAAATCCTTTGGGGTTTTCCAATGAAGAAACAAAGCTCTTAAATGATTTTAAATTTGATCAGGTTTTAGATTTGATACATTTGGATGTTTTTACTTTAAATAAATACATTGAAGATAATAAGCCCTGGGAATCTGTAAAAAATGACAAGGATAAATTTCATTATGAAATGGATTATTTGATAGAAGGATTGAATGGTATCTCACAAAAAATATCTATCTTTATGCCAGATGCAGCAAAAAGCATCAGGAAATCACTTGAAACAAAAGTCGCTGAGCCACTCTTTCAGAGAATAAAATAACAGCTTCTAAGGCTTTAGCTTCTTAGGCACCCCTAAAAAGCTAATGCCTAAAAAGCTGAAAAGCTATGCTTTTTGATACCCACGCTCATGTAAATTTCAACTCGTTCAAAAATGACGGAGAAGAAATTCTTCGTCAGTGTCTTAGTGATGGAATGATGGTTGTGAATGTTGGTTCACAATATTCAACCAGTAAGAGGGCGGTGGAATACGCAGATAAATTTGAAAAAGGAATTTATGCAGCTATAGGAATTCATCCAGTGCATCTCAAGAAAGGAAGTTTCATTCATGTTGATCCTGAAGAGCTCACAGAAGAAGAGATTCCAACGGTTGGAGAAATCTTTGATTATCAAAAGTATTTAGAATTAGCTCGTGATGAGAAAGTTGTGGCAATTGGTGAAATTGGATTGGACTATCATCATTTTGAGCCAGAGGATGATGTCGAATATTTGAAAAATTTACAGAAAGAAACTTTGATAAGCTTCATCAATCTTGCAAATGAAGTTGAAAAACCAGTGATGCTGCACTGCTGGGATGGATATGACGACCTGCTGGAAATTTTGGAAACTCATCCAGTCAAGAAAAGAGGGATTGTGCATAGCTTCATCGGTTCATACAAAACTGCCAACAAATTTATCGCGCTGGGATATAAGCTTGGGCTTAATGGCATCATAACCTATGGCGAAAGTTATGACCGCTTAATTCGAGAAATCGACCTTGAAAATATTGTGATTGAAACTGACTGCCCATATTTGACTCCACGTCCACTTGAAAAGGGAACCCGCAACCAGCCACAATACGTGAAACTGGTGGCGGAAAAAATCGCAACAGTGAAAAATATTTCAGTTGATGAGGTGGCGGAAATAACTTCAAAAAATGCAAAAACAATACTGAATATTTCTTAAAAATACTACCATACAACTACATATAGTAGTGTAGGAATTTGAAATGAAAAAAGCCGCTTGCATGATGATACTGTGCGAGCGGTTTTTTTTGGGAAATTTTTCAGTCCATGAAATAGAATGGGATTGAAAGGTCTTTGATTTCCTGGGGATAGAAGTCTAGCATTTTCTTTCCCACAAAAATAGAGATGATCCTGTGATCAGTTTGCGAGATGTTGTTGATGTTGTCAGTCAAGGATCCTTTTCGGCTGATGAACCTGTAGCGCATTTCCTTGCCCGCATTCATTTGCGAATTCGTTTTTTTAAACAAGTGATTCGCTTCATCTTCGATTTCTTTTTCAAGTTCCGGCGAGTATTTGTTTTCCAAGCATAGCATGACGACGATTTTTGAGATCCCATGTTTTTGAGCCCAATCATCAACAAAAGGGAAGCGATCAATGAATGATTTCCCCCTGGTCACGAGCATGATGGCTGGGATGTTGCTGAGTGCGATGTTGTCCTCATCTTTCATGACTTCGGCGACTTTCAAATATTTGGCTACTGCCGGGGTCAGCATCGGCTCGATTATGAGTGTCAGAAGTATCGACCACATACCGATTTCCACCAAACCTTCCATGCCACGGAGTCCAAGGGCTGTCACTGTCAGCATCAGCACGGCTGGAATCGCACCGGTTTCTCTGACAAAGGAAATGAAAAATAAATCCCGGACGGATAATTTTTCCTGTCCGAATTTCGTGAAATATCCCAATGAGACAAAAACTGCAATCGGACGAATCACGAACATGAAAATCAGTGCTATGAATATTCCGATCGGCGCATAATTTATCAGATTCGGAAGATTCACTAATGCTCCCAATAATATGAAGATAATCGGCTTCATGAAACCATCGACGAGATTGTTGAAAAAGTTCTCAGTTTCTTTGAGGTGTTCGGTGATATGGAAAACAAGACCGGCGACAAAGGCTGCCAAATATCCGCTGCCTCCCATGAAAATTGCAACCGTGAAAATGATGATCGGAATCGAAATGAAAAGCGCGCTGTCGGCTTCAAATTCTTGGCCGAATCTCTTTTTGAGTTTTAAGAGAAGTTCCAAAAAAAAGTATCCGAGTGTACCCAGCAATGTTCCGAACAAAAGTTGTTTGGTCAGGATTATCGCGCTTTCATCAGAAAACACCGATAAGTACCATTGATTGATGCTCGAAAAATTTGTATTTGCCAATGCTAAAGAAATAAAAACCATTGTCAGTAAGGTTCCCACCACGTCTGTGACGGCGCTTTCGGAGATTATAATTTCCTTGATTGATCTGTTTTTGAAGCGTAGTTTTTTGAGCACTGGAATGATTGCAGCTGGATCAGTTGAGGCTAACAATGCTCCGAGAAGGACTGATGCGATTATAGAAACTTGCATTCCGAACATTGGAGCCAGGATCCAAACAGCCCAGGAAAAGAGAAATGCTGTTATTAGTAATCCTAGAAATGAAATGGCTGAGATTTTCCAGATAAGCTTGCGGAAATTCTTGAAAGGAATCTCTAATCCACCGGAAAATAAGATTAATGTTGCGCCGACACCAACTATGGCAGCCAGAATTTCCTCATGGTGCACGATCGGCGCAAGCAGAGGCTTGGCGGCAATTCCAAGAATGATGGCAACAACAAAAGATGGGAGATTGATAAGATGTGAAAGGTAGAAAACTAAAAAGCTTAAAACAAAAAGAGTGGAAGTTATGAAAAAAATTGAAAGAAGCTCTCCTTCGGAATTTCCGCCAAGCAGGGAATAGAAATTTTTTCCCGCATTGCTTGCCATGACTAACGCTAGCACTGAGATCGCAGCGACGGTATATTTGAGAATCTTTCTCATATATTTTTTATTTTTTAAATATGATTTTATATATTTGCACACAGCGTTTATTATACCCTTGAGCTATGCAAGTGGTCAATATTTGCAAATGAAAAGCCGCTGCGCGATGATACTGCGCGAGCGGCGTTAAACTACTTTTGTGAAACTTGCGAGTCTTCCAACTCGAGGATTTCTTTGCCGAGGCGGACGTATTCGTCCTCGTTGTATGTACCAGCTTGGGTTGATACTTCTTGATACCGCCTGAGGGCAACTGCTGCCTCGAACGGACATTCACCCTTGATCAACGAATCAATGCTGTTTAGATCATTTACTGCTCGTTGCTTAGCTTCTGCGCTCATGGTATTCCTCCTTTGGGGTTTTTGACTACCATAACTATCTATTATACTCCTTTTTCATCAAAATGTCAAGGGTAATGATATTTTGCTTGACGTAAGCCAAGTTTCGCGAGATAATGGAAGACGTTGATGTTCTCACATCTATTCAAATGAAAAATGAAACAAAACCTAATGTCCCGTGGTGGCAGCCTGGAATGCAACTTTTTCTGAGGCTCAGTGGTTGGATTGGTGGACCGATTGTGGCGGCGGTTTTTCTGGGAAAGTGGTTGGATAGGAGATATGATAGCGAGCCATGGCTATTTTTGGCTACAGTAGGAATAAGTTTTGTGATATCGATGATAGCTTTGATCAGGATTGGATTTGAGGAGTTTAAGAAAATAGAATCCGAAAGCAAAAAGAAATAATTTTCAATTTCTAATTTTCAATTTTTAAACAATGTTTGAATTTCTGAATTTCGAAATTAGATCATTGAAAATTGTTTGAAAATTAGAAATTGAAAATTAGAAATTGAAAATAATGTCTGAAATTACAACACAACAAAATAATTCTATACCCACTGAGGTTTCCCACGAATCAACTCTTTTTGCTGAGCCAATTCTTCATGGCGAAAATTTTACTATTACAAATTCTCTCATCATGAGTTGGGTCACGGTTATTGTGCTGGTGACTTTTTTTGTGGCTGCTGGAAAGAAAGCCAAGAAATCAAAGGGTGTGCCAAAAGGTGTCCACAATTTTTTCGAAGTCATCTTGGAGCAAGCTTTGAACATGGCAGACTCTGTGACTGGGGAGCGCAAGAAGACTTTGAAATTTTTGCCAATTGTGTTGGCTCTCTTCCTTTTCATCTTGGTGAGTAATTGGATGGGACTTCTTCCTGGCGTAGGAACAATCGGGTTCATTGAAAATGGGGAACATGGAAAAGTTTTTATCCCTCTTCTTCGCGGAGCAACCGCAGATCTCAACACAACTTTGGCGATCGCACTTTTCTCTGTGGTCATGTCTCATATTTTCGGAGTACTGACAATTGGAATTTGGAGTCACTTCAACAAGTTTGTGAATTTGAAAGCTATCGCTGCGATTCCGAAGAAATTCAAAAAAGACCCATCAATCATTATGGTGAATCCTATCAAGATTTTTGTGGGATTGATTGAGGTCATCAGTGAAGTTGCAAAAGTTGCATCGCTTTCACTTCGACTTTTTGGAAACATTTTTGCAGGTGAAGTTCTTTTGGCATCCATGATGGCTATTTCTGCATTCCTCCTGCCTTTGCCGTTCATGTTTTTGGAGTTGATCGTGGGAATAGTTCAGGCTTTGGTGTTTGCGATTTTGACATTGGCGTTTATGTCGATAGCGACTTCAGCCGAGGAACACTAGCCTTTTAAAATTTCAAGGTTTTGAAATTTTAAAAGGAATTTACAATGACCAATTTACAATTTACAATGATTCAATGATTGAAACTAGCGTTTGTCCTCAAGGGATAAACTTGAAGCAAAAAAAATGAAAATTAAAGAATTGATTGAAAATTGAAAATTGAAAATTGAAAATTTGTTAAATAATTTTAATTTCTGTTTACCTTATTCATTCTCCCCATAGAGAGAGAAAGCATGGATTGGGTAAGCACAAAAACGACATGGAACTAACAATGCTTGCAAAAGCCTTGGCAATCGGGCTAGGATCAATCGGACCAGCTATCGGTATCGGTATGATCGGAGCAAAAGCTATGGAATCAATCGGACGAAATCCTGAAGCTGCAGGAAAAATCTTTGTTCCTATGCTTTTGATGGCT
>CAZAJN010000010.1:0-2326 GCA_964485555.1 uncultured Bdellovibrionales bacterium | reverse complement strand
TGACCAGCTTGATTTAGGCTGGAGCTAAAGTCCTTAAAGCACAGCCCCTTCTAGGGGCTCTCCTCAAACCACGTCTTTTAGGCGTGGTTATTGATTTTATACTTTATTCCCAATAATTCTCGACAGACACACTAACTTTCTCAATATCATCTTTTAGGCATTCCTTTAAATTATCTAATTGAGTCCACCACGGATTGTCATCTACTGGTTTCATAATCAACATGAATTCGTCTTTCAGTAGAATTTGAACATCTGCTGGATTGTGCCAGTTTTGATTTTTGGAACTTCTAATTTCGTACCAGTCATTATCCTGTAAGTGGTAGTATCTGGCATACTGAGGTGATTTCTTAATAGCATCAATCACTTCTTCTCTTTTTCTTTGCGAAAGTTGCTTTTTAAATTGAATTTTAAATTCATTGGCATCTGGTTTCTCGTTTTTATTATTCATGACAGTAAAATTAAATGGAATATAACGGTCGAGCATGTCCAAAGTTGGGTAAGCACCTGTTGTGCGGTGTTTTACTTTTTTGACTTTGATGTTTTTTGTTTTTTTGAAGTAATGATATAGGCATGCCGTACCTCCAAACCAAATAAAGTTACATTTTGTAACTCTATTTTCCCATGTTCGATATTAAACATGTTGAACGCTTTAAGTGCTGGATTTTTTTCGTCGATGATCACCACTTTTGAGATTTCAATAATATTATTTTTAAGCTCATTCTTTAAAAGTTCTGCAAATAGTTTGAGTGCTTCTAAATCGTTTCGCTTCAACCAAGGTGCGGCAACGATTAAATCCCACTTGTTTATCGCATCAGTTCGCAAGAAAAGAGCAAAAAGTTGAAAAGATCCTTTCTTTGTTGAAATTTTTGTCTCCACACTCTGTAGTTTTTTGATGAATTCGTCGTTCATAAGATTGTTAACAATGTTTGAGTTGATGCGATCATATTCAAACTATCTTGTTTGTTTACTGAACTGATTGGATTATATCTTATCTCAGGATTCCATTGTGAAACTATTGACCATTCTGCGAGGAAACTACTTTTTACTTTTTGCTCTTTTCCAGTAAAACTCAACAAAACATCCAAATCATGAGTCTTTAAGCTTTTGTATTTTCCAAAGCTACCCCCAGGAGGAAAATCAGCCCATTTAAGTTTTTTGCAAATTTGATTTTTTAGTCCTAGTTCAATTGCATAGCCACAAATATAAATTGCCCCAGAATATCTTTTTGATTTTAGTAATATTTCTGCGTCCTTGAGTCTACTTATCGCTAATTTTTTTAATTCTGTTCTTAGCATTTTCCAACTGGATACATTTATAAAACTATATTTCTTTATAGAATGCCGCACAACGGCATGTGCTCATGCGAACTTTGGACATGAGAAAATTAGCACGCAGTGCCACTCATGTCCAAAGTTGGGTGTAGCGAAGCAAAACCGAATAGCACCTGTTAGTGGATTTACATTTTTACTATTCCCGATACAGGAATCGCCTTTCTCTTATTTGAAGATCCTCCCTATTTTGCGAACGTAAAAAGTATTTACTTATTTATAAATTAATGCTATAATATATAAATAGTTTTTTTAACAAATATCTATGTCAGAACTTCTAGTAGGAGAGGAAGGAGAACCCAAAATTGATGCATCTATGCTTAAGGCCGTTGAAAAGATTGAAGATTTGCGGCCTTATGTTGGCCAATATATTTATTGGAATAATAGAAGGGGAGATGATCGATGGGCTCAAGCTAAATTGATTTGGACGGGTGATCCAGAAAGCCGTTATTTCACCGAGAGCTTAAATCAGCGTTTTGTTCGTGAGACAGTTTTCCATGACCCTACGCTTAATGCTGTGGCTGACATCAGAGCTAAGTTGCAAGCTTTTGATCCAACAATAGTTGAAGTTGAGGCAATAGACGAATTAGAACAACTTAAGCCTTATGAATTGCAATCTGGTATGACGCCGGAAGCCATGCTGGCTGTTAAGCATGATCGAAATCAATATCGATCTCCAGGGAATGAAGCCCCTCTAGGAGATCATTATGAAATTATATTATTGGATAAGGGTAGAGATGGAAAAATAAGGGAAACTGGAATGAGTATTCCCTTAAATCAAAAAAATCTTAGTCAATTTCGATTGAGTGTGAAAAAGTGATCATTTCACCTAATAAAAAATCAATTCCCCTAAACCTCTGAGAAAAAATCATTTGAGCCCCACGTAGTAAAAATTTTGATTCGGGTCTTGCGGGTCCTGAATCAAAATTTACGAAGTTTCGCGAGAATGATTTTTGCGAAAACCATGTAGGGGGTTCCCGAAAGGGGGAATCCATTCC
>CAZAJN010000009.1:0-2112 GCA_964485555.1 uncultured Bdellovibrionales bacterium | reverse complement strand
GAATTTGTATATGGATAATATAAGTTTGGGCAGATCAGAAAGAGTATCTCCTGCATTGAAGAATCCTGGGAAAGATTCCAGGAGTGGGTAGTTGAATTGACGAACACTACTGCCGGCTGCCTGAGTAGCTGTGGCCGTATTGGGTTTTGGATATTCATGAAGCCTGGTGTCATTCGGCAAAACTCCTTGAGCGTCAGGACCTGGATTTACAATTTTAGCCTTATCTGCTTCAGCAGCCTGATGAATCGCATCTATGGCTTCTTGATCAGTAATTGCAATTGCTTTTGAAACTGAGCATTGCAAAGAATACGCAAAAAACAGCATCATCAAAAACTTCAAGCTTAGCTCATACATCCTTTTCATGTTGATATATATTTTTTTATAATTCAATCCTGTACAATTTTTTATCCATCTTGTTCACAAAATATAAGGTGTCTTCTGCCGCAGAAAGGAAAAGATTTTTTGAATCATACACTCCAACAATTTCTGCTGGCTCAACAAGCCTGTCTTTTTTTCCTGTAGTAATGTCCAGTTTCCAAAACGTGTCCTTGGTGTTAAATTTATTATCCTGATAATCGTTTGGCATGATCGCAGTTTCAGGCACACTGCCCGCCAGCGCATAGTAGACCGTCTTATTATCGCTTGACCACACGCATTTGGAGACGATGGTAGGCACGTTCAAATCCGTATATTCTCCTTTGGAATTGATGATGCCTAGGGTGATTTTTTTACTATCTTTTTCAACCAGGGAACTTATCAGCGCCAAGGATCCATCAGGCGACCAAAGATAGTCGGCTCCGAATTTCCCGCTGAAAATTAGCTGCGGCTCTCCACCTGAAATTCCAACTTTCTGAAATTTAGTCTCCTCGTTCGCGCGCGGATAATTCCAATATGAAACCACTGAGGTCAAAGGGATTTGCGCTATGGATAGATCTCTTGCTTCAACATCAGCCAATTTTTGCCAACCACTTCCATCAGGGTTAGCTATGTTCAATGTTCTGGCTTTTGCTAATTGGTCATAATACTTATAAAAGATTTTGGAACCAAGATTGTCCCAAACTGCCGTGTCCAAACCATCCTTCAGCGCTACAGCTTTTTGAGCAATATTGTCATATTGATAAAAAACATCCTTGCTGTCCACATTTACCGTAGTAAGAACTTTGCTGCGATCTGGAGACCAGAGCACATTTTTAAGCCCCATCACCTTGGTTGTTGAAAGCTGCTGTCTTGCTTTCCCGTCGCTATCAGATTTCCACGTAGTTCCGTCATTTGCGGAATAATACAATATTGAATCATTTTTTTTATCAAAGACCGCGCCAATAACACCCTGTTCCGATACTGGTTTTATTTTTTCCACTTTAATGGGCGCTTTTTTCTGGACCACAGGGGTGGCAACTTGCTGAATTTCAGCGCCCTGTTCAACAATCTTTGAATCATTTTTCTTGAAGGCAAAGTTATAGATACCCAGAAAAAATAAGGTGACAAAAAGTAGCACTATCGAAATTATAAATATATTCTTCATTTTTTTATTAAATCATTTTCTATAGATTACAAGCGTCTTTGGTATTTTTCCATGGTTGCCAATTTTTACCATTTCCCGATATTGAACAGGCGTAGTTTATGTTTATTGAAGCATTGCTGGCAGCGGCCTTACACTTGTCATACATGGCTTGGTTTATTATCCTGCTGTCATAGTTTTTTCCACTAAAGGCTGTTTCGCAATTATTTCCAGCCAGACTGTGCTGAGTTAAATTTATTTGAAAAAGTCCCCACGAGAAAACATTTCCATCTGCGCCTATGTCAGACCTGCTGGGATTGTCGGCCTTTCCGCCACTTTCATAGTTGCATGCTTTTGAAGCGGCTTGGGCGTTGCCAGCAAAACAAGTTTTTTGTAAATTTTCAACTGAGCATGGCCCCTCATGAAGCACCTCGCAGTTGCCACCACTCACTCCCATACCTAAAGATTCCGTTACAGTCACCGACGTAAAATCCAAATTTATTTTTGTCAGATCCGGATTGATGACATACAAAACCAGGTAGGCGCCTAGAGCCGCTGTGATGCCCAGCAGTGCGTCAGTTATTATTCCTTGGGCGCTACTGGCTGTTGAAGTG
>CAZAJN010000008.1:0-16584 GCA_964485555.1 uncultured Bdellovibrionales bacterium | reverse complement strand
TTCAATATTATTACTAGCATTAACAACTTTCAAGCTCATGGTTATTTTGTCACCCTCGTTTCTAACCCGCATCCATCCGCCCTCAATTTCATTTCCCCTCGGTAAATTAAAGTTCCTACGTTTTTGCATAAACTCAGACTTAATCAATCTGCCACCTGCTTTTTGCAAACGGTCTCTGACCTCATCCTTATCAATATTGGCAAATGTCGCTTCGTATTCTATTTGCATAATCAAATTTAAATTATTTTATCATATTCTTCTTTCCATTCGATGTTTCCTTTTTCAAATTCTATTTTTAATTTTTTCTTCAAAACTAGAAGCATTGGAATGAGCTTAGAAAAATTAGTGACAGCCTTATCTGCATAGTTAGCAATCATTTCAGGACGATCATAAAATTCATTGCCCGCCTCAACCAATTAAGTCAGTGTTTCAATTTTGTCCAATGCTTTGATATATTTTGCTTCTTGTGTTTCATTTTCTTCATATTCATTCCAGAGATCGAAAATTTCTTGCCCAATATTCACCGGCAACATCTCCCTAATTTTCTGCAAAGCTGAAATTTCAAGTTCATGCTTTTCTTCCTTCGTTATTTCTCCGTCGTGAACTTTTATAGCATCGATGTCACCAGTAATCGATTCTGCAATGTCATGCACAATAGCAATCTTAATCGCCCTAAAAACATCTAGTTTTAATTTTAGCTGTTCAGCGACAACGAAAACCATAAGTGAGAGTCTCCACGAATGCTCAGCGCTTGATTCCTTTCGTCCGCCACTCGTTTGATTATATCGTAAGGTATCCTTTAATTTCTCCACTTGATGCAAAAAATCAAATATCTTTTCCATAATATTATCGAATTTTATTTAGATCCCCATTTAAAACGATCGGCCTCATTGCAATAATTTCATCCTTATAGGAAACTTCAGGAATTTCATTTATTAGATAAATTCCCTTATTAAGTACATGTGCAAATCCGATCTCTAGAAAAACATTTCCGCCTATGTAATTTGCAATTCCATTTTTGTCATAATTTAAAACTAAAATTAAATCTGAATTTTTTATTTTTTCAAAATAAATCCGTATAACATCGTCGTCCATTTTGTCTTGGATATTTTCTGAAGAAGAAAATTCTTTTTCCAAGTGTTTTTTAACGTTTTTATGCACAAAAACCTCATGTCCATATTCTTTAAGACTTTTTTCAACTTCGAATATTTTTTCAGCAAAAGACATGCTGGCACAGATTGTGATTTGCATATTCTTCAAAATTAAATTTTACCCACAACCTCTTTCCAGAATCTTTTAAAAAAATCCGACATGAACTTTTGACGTTCGATTGCGATTTTTTTGCCGGCTCTTGTAAGCATTCTATCTTTGATATGCTTCAAATTAATCTCATATTCCAAGATAGCAGAATCCTCTTTAGTGTATGAATAATTCTTATCACTTTTTGCATATTCTTTTTCATTTCCGGTGTATAAGCAATTTGATCCAGCATTTCCTGCAAACAAAAAATCCCTAGCAACACCAA
The DNA here is from genome assembly GCA_964485555.1 of uncultured Bdellovibrionales bacterium. Classification (GTDB taxonomy): domain Bacteria; phylum Patescibacteriota; class Minisyncoccia; order Moranbacterales; family GWC2-37-73; genus GWC2-37-8. The sequence goes on along the minus strand of CAZAJN010000008.1, from coordinate 15,059 downwards.
CAGCACCAATGGAATCCAATTTATCAGCATCGAATAAAATTTTTGCCTCGAGTGATTCCGGCTTGTTTTTTGTGCGGTTACGATGCGATGCGATGCAACTGATTATTTTATTTTTAATTTCATCATCAATTTCATACTTATCCAAAATTTCTCTTGCCAATTCAGCGCCTTTTTCAGCATGACAAAAAAGTCCTTTTGCTTTCATTTCATCCCTTCTTCCAATATCATGAAGTAGTGCAGCAATCTCCAAAATTTGCAAATCTGCTTTCTCAGACTTTCCAATTACTATAGCCATTTTCAAAACTCGTTCAACATGTGACCAATCATGACAACCGCTTGCTTCTTGAAAAAATTCTCTCGCCTCTTTTTCAATTTCTCTAATCACCCTTACTGGTATTTTTTTCATATCATTTTACCATGCTACATTTTTCAAATAAAGCATCTTTACTAATATTAAAAACTTCCATTACCTTGTATTTCCCCCTTGTACAAACCTCACCATTTTCAACAAAGTGCATGACTTCCAGAATATTAACATTAGCTCGAGATTTAGAAAAATTTCCGCCATCAGACGTAGTTTCAATAAGTGAAATTTCGCCTTTTAAATAATAGATGCGTTGTTCTTTTTTAAAAAAATCATAAATTTTTCCAATTTCTAATTTTTCAGGAATGCATTCTTCCAATTTTCTTCTTCCCTCCTTATATTCTGAAATATCACGAAGTGCCAAATCCGGATTGAATTCTACTGCAATACCCATATTATTAGCTTCTAGTTACTAGCTTTTAGCTTCTAGAGATATTAATTATAAAAAGAATTCTGAAAATCTCGGATTACTTCCTTGAAAATTTCTTTTTCCTTTTCGAAGAAAACTTTTGCGGAATATTCATTTTCCAGTTTATCGATATCAAGAACCTTCATTTCGACGTGGTCTTCGTGCGAAATGGCGGATGCTCCGGATCCGTGAAATTCAGGGAAAAAATGCGCAAGAGCATCAGCAGTAGCTACAATCTTCTCTTCCAAAGTTTCCGGAACATACAACTTGCAGCGATGTTTCAAAACGATATCCTTCACTTTCTGAGCGGTCTCAGTCGGCACCCAACGAACAATGAGAAATTCGTAAGCCTTATCCGCACCTATTTCATCATGAGGTTCGGCATTTTCAATCAGTGCCATGTCGTGCAAAAGCGCGCCCAGATGGATCGCGTCGGCATCCCCGCCATATCGCAACGCCATCTCGCGACTGTAGGCAATCACAGGAACAACATGATGATTCCAAAAATGCTCCAATAATTTCTTCCTCTGCGGATCTCCCTCAGCTCCCAGATGCATCTTCTTTACTTCGTTCTCTATTTTATAAATATCAAATTTTTTCATCACATCAATTATTTTGTCATCCTGAATTTATTTCAGGATCTATTTGATCTAGATGCTGAAACAAGTTCAGCATGACAGAAAAAGTTAATTATCTTCAACTACAAAAAAGCAGGATTAATCCTGCTTTTCTTTCATTGGTGGAAAAATGACACATTCACGGATTGATTTGTTCATGAAGAATGAAAACAATCTTTCAGAAAATCCAAGACCGAAAGCATTCGGCATTCCGTATTCAAGCGCTTCAAGAAAATCCTCGTCAAGCATTTGCGCTTCCGCGTCTCCTGCTTCACGCATTTTCATTTGATTTTCGAATCGCTCTCTTTGATCAATAGGATCATTAAGTTCCGCGAAAGCATTGCAAAGCTCGGCTGTTCCAGCCACAACTTGGAAGCGCAGAACTTTGTTCGGATTTGTCGGGTCTTTTTTGGCCAATGGAGACACTTCGATTGGATGACCAACCAACATGCAAGGCTGGATAAGTTTTTGACGTACAGTTTTCTTGTAGATAGTATCAATCATTTTTCCTTTGCCAGCTACAGGGTCATATTTTATTTTCAATTCTTCAGCTTTAGCTCTCAAGTCTTCAACTGTCACATTTTCAGACAAATCTATTCCGGTTTCCTTTTTGAATTCCTCAAAATAATCTACACGCGGAAAATCCGTATTCCAATTTATGACATTTCCTTCATATTCGTGCTGATATTTTCCGAGAACTTTGAAAGCAATTTCTTTGTACATTCGTTCAGTCATCTCCATTCCTTTCTGGAGGTCGCTATATGCCCAATAGAATTCCATGTGATCAAATTCCTGCAGATGCGTGCGGTCAACTCCTTCATTGCGGAAAACGCGACCGATTTCAAAAACTTTTTCATAACCTCCAACCAAAAGTCTCTTCAAGGGAAGCTCCAAGGAAATGCGCATGAAAAAATCTTGATCAAGCGCATTATGATGCGTGATGAAAGGTTCGGCGTCAGCTCCACCTGGAGTGTGCTCAAGCACTGGAGATTGCACTTCCAGGAATCCTTCATTTGATAAAAAGTTCCTCGTAGTCTGCCAGAAGATGTTTTTCTTGCGGAAAAGTTCGCGTGTGTCAGCATTAGTCATCAGATCAAGATAGCGTCTGCGCAAAAGCTCCTCTTCGTCTTTAATTCCGAAATGCTCAGTAGGGATCGGGCGAATATTCTTGCTAAGCATTTTCCAGTCAACAACTCTCAAAGATTTCTCTTCCGTCTTGGTCAAAAAAAGTTCTCCTGTCACTTGCACGAAATCTCCCAATTCAACATTTTTCACAAACAATTTGAAAAGACTTTCGTCCATGTTTCCCTTGTTGAAAAAAAGTTGCATCTTTCCTGATTCATCTTCGATGTTTGCAAAAGCTGATCCTCCCATGGGACGGAGTGATCTCACACGCCCAACCAAGGAAATTTTCTTGTCGCCAATTTCAGCAAATTTCTCAAGAGCCTCAGCATTGTCAAAATCTCTCTGAGATTTTTCTGGATAAGCCTCCATGCCATGCTCGCGAATTCTCGCCAGCTTTTCTAATTTAGTTTGTTGTATATCTTCGCGGATCATATTTATAGTGTCACAATTTTCAATTTTCAATTTTCAATTTTCAAACAATGTTTCAATTCTAAAATTTTGAAACATTGGAAATTAAATCAAAATTCGAAATTAAAAATTCGAAATTTTATGGCTTGTTAATACATCAATAGTAGCGTATTATAAGGCTTTTGGCAACTTCAACAAGTTATCATTTGAATTTATTTCAGCTTATGAAACAAAAAAGAGCGACCGGAGCCGCTCTTTGGTGAAAATCTGAACAATAATTTATTTCACATCAACAATTTTGTAAGTGATGACACCTTTAGGAGTTGTCACATCAACAGTGTCTCCGGCATTGTGTCCCATAAAAGCCTTGCCCAAAGGAGATTCGTTTGAAATTTTGAAATTGGCAGGATCAGCTTCATTTGAACCTACGATCGTGAATTCCATTTCGCTTCCATTGAATGAAACTTTCACCACGCTGCTCATCTGTGCGCCTTTTTGAGAGTCGTCTCTTTCAACAACTTGTGAGTTTTTGATGACCATTTCCAACTCTCCAATACGTGACTCATTTTCATTTTGCTGTGATTTAGCTTCAGCGTATTCAGCATTTTCACTCAAATCACCTTGCTCCTTAGCCTCCTTAATAGCTTGAGCAATTTCCTGCCTCAAGCGAGTCTTTCTGTCTTCAAGTTCGGTGCGCAATTTTTCCAATCCTTCTTTAGTAATAAATCGTACCATAGCTCTCTTTGATTTTTAGTGATTAAAAAATACCGCTCGAAAACGGCAACATTCATATTTATCATGATTTGCAAACACGTCTATAATATCGAAAATTTGCCCCCTTGTCAAGGATTGGCAAATTTTCGAAAAAACCTCTGATTTATACAGCAAATAACCTAGAATATTCCACCCAAACCATATCTCATCAAGTCATGGACAACAAGATAGACCATCAAAAGCATCAGCAGAAAAAATCCGATTGTATGCATTGTTCCCTCAGTCTCCTGCGACACTGGCGAACCTTTTATTTTTTCAATCAGAACAAACAGGATGCGACCGCCATCAAGCGCCGGAATCGGCAAGATGTTCACGATTCCAAGATTGATACTAAGCAATGCTGCCAATTGGACGACTGAAGCAAATCCCAATGCTGTAGCTTGCTTGGTGAAATGCGCGATAGCCAGCGGACCACCAATATTTGTCGTGTCACCAGCAAACAAGCTTCCTATGACGATTCCCATCATGATCAAGACATTCCACATAACAACCGGACCTTGTTTGATCGCCTCCCATAGTGAATATTTCACAAAGATTGTCTGAGCCAATCCAACTCCCAGCAACCCTTCCCCTTCTGGAGCTTCCGAACGAGGAGTGCCTGTGAATTCCAATACATCATTTCCTCTTGATATTTGTAAAGTAATTTCTTTTCCCTTGTTTTCAGCTACAAAAGATTGGAGTTCAGCGATGTTTGCAAAACCATTGCCACAAATGACATCCGCCCCTTCGCATTTCACAACCGTATCCCCTTCACGGATTCCCATTTCGTAGGCAGGACTTTTTGGAGCCACCGTGACTATTTGAATTTTTGTCCCAGAAACAGTCGTGTCATCTTGATCAACTTCCTGATTGATGCCCATGGTGAGCAGCCATGAAAACAAAACCCATGCCAAAATAAAATTCATGGTCACACCTGCTGCCAGAACTTTTATTCTTACCCAAGCAGTCTTGGAGGCGAAACTGTCTTTTTCCTTTTTTCCTTCCCCGTCTTCACCTTTGATTTTGACAAAGCCACCCAAAGGAAACCAGTTCAAGGAGTAGATGGTATTTTTTGATTCGACATGCTTATTGCCGACAACTAGTTGCCACTTTCCTTTTTTTTCATTTTTGAACACTCCAATTGCACGTGGCGGAAAACCAAAACCAAATTCGTCGCATTTTATTCCATTTCTGCGAGCAACAACAAAATGACCCAATTCATGGACGAAAACGAGAAGACCGAGGATTACTAAGAAAACAATTAATGTAAGCATTTAATTTTATTTATATGTTTAAATGACAAATGACTAACTTCCAATGACAAATCAATGTCAAAACCCAAATATCCAAAATTTGTCATTTGGATTTAGGATTTTATTTGTCATTAGTCATTGGAAATTTGAATTTTTTTATACTGTCATCACTTCTACTTCTTTTTTAGCTCGAATGTCTTCTATTTTCTTGTTGAAATCAGCCACAATTTCCTGAACTCTTTCTTTGGCTTTAAATTCATCGTCCTCGGAAATATCGCCAGCTTTTTCAGCTTCTTTGATTTCTTTCAATATATCCTCCCTTATTGAACGGATTGCAATGCGAGCCTCCTCTGCTTTCTGATTTAGCATTTTTACCATCTCACGGCGCCTTTCCTCGGTGAGCATCGGAATGGTGATTCTGATCAGGATCCCATCATTGACAGGGTTCAAATTGAGATCTGAGTTTCTGATAGTATTTTCGATGACACCCATGGCGCTTCTGTCCCAGGGTTGAATGGTGATCTGTCGAGGTTCCGGAATATTTATTGCGGCCATCTGCTTAAGTGGAGTCCTGGTTCCATAGTAGTCAACCAAGACATCCTCCACCAAGGAAGCGTTTGCCCTTCCTGTTCGGATCTTGCCAGCCTCCCCGATAAAATGTTCGATGGATTTATCGAGATCCTCGCGGTGCAAATTTATAATTTCATTGTGCATATCATTATTTCAATTTAAAGATTAAATTATTCTAAAAACCCCTGAGACCAGCATAAATCCTGGCTGGATTTGATGCGTCATATCTGATCGCGCTGATTTCCTTGCTCGTGTCCAATTGGAAAGTTGCCCATCTTGCTCCGCCATCAGTTGATTTGTAAATCGCCTTGGCGGAAGAATACATTATTTCCTTGGAGTTTCTTGGATTGACAGCGATCGATCTGACCGGAAAAGCTTTGGAGCTTTCAATCAGATTCATCGAACTCCAAGTTCCATCCCCATTTCTTCTGAAAACTCCATTCGCAGTTCCTGCAAACACGATGCCGCCAAAATACGGATCGGTCGTGAGAGTGTATACGCTCGAAGTGTTTCCGATTGTGTCAATTTGTTTAGTGACATCCTCCAGTGTTGCGCCGCCATTTTTTGTTTCCAAAATTCCGGTTTGAAAAACTGCAAAGAAAACATGGGCGTCATTGGCAGCATCGAATCCTATGCTAACAATCGGCGAATTGGTTTTGTTTTCCATTTTGAGATTTACCCAAGTCTGTCCGCCATCAATGGTTTTTATGATAACACCATCACTAGTTCCAGCATAGAGAATCTGAGGATTCCTTTCATTGATAGCCAGGCTGGAAATGGTTGTGCCGTCGGCTGGCTCAGTATAGATTTCTTTCCATTCCTGACCCTCAGCAAGCCTCTTGAAAATCTTAGCCCTGCCATTAAAAATCCCACTGCCGTACATGATGTCAGGATTTCTGGTGTCAAAAACAAGTCCATAGGCTTTGTCAGCATAGGCAACCTGAGTCCAATTCTCACCACCATCTTTTGTTACAAACAAACCATTGGAAGCTGTTCCCAGATATACAATGTTCGAATCAGCAGGATGAATTGCCATGGTCAGAACGTCAATACCGGCGATGTTTTTCTTGTCATCTATCCTCATCTTCGGATTCCAGGTATTTCCACCATCTTCAGATTTTATAAAAGTAGCATTGGCCATGCCATCCTTGACTGGCAAGATAGACCCAGGCAAACTGCAACCGGAAAGCAGCATCGAGATTCCGACAATTGGCACTATCAACAATAGTCTTTTCATATTTTTACTTTTTCATTTATTATCAAGCGAAGCGAGCGCAGATAACAAAAGGTTTAATACCCTTTTATTTCACTAATGTCTATATTATAGCAAATACTAAGAAAAAATCCAGTACAGTTGACGAGTATTTTATATCTGATATAATAAATCTTGTTACATAAAAAATATCATGTTTTGTTGAAAATATAGATGCTATGGGCACATAGCTCAGTTGGTAGAGCAGCGGCCTTTTAAGCCGATGGTCGGGGGTTCGAATCCCTCTGTGCCCACAAACATAATAAAAGAGACTTCTCAAAAAGAAGTCTCTTTTATTATGTTTGGTTAGTATTGAAGGGATTCGAACCGGTGGCAGTGAGCTAGAAAACTTTTAGCAAAAAGTTTTCGCAGCGAACGCCGATGAATGCGACCATAGGAGCATTCAGCGCCACCGCGGGCAAGGAGCGAGCGAGTGTCGACGAGTTCGTGACGCGTTGCATTGTGCCCACAAAGAGAAAATCCCTTCAGGGGATTTTTTTAGTGGCACAGAGGGATTCAAATAAAACCTCCCGTAATGGAGGTTCTGTTTGATATTTAATATTTGGATTTTGAAATTTCTCTTCTATCTTCCCCTCTTGTTGATATAGACCAAAAAGGCCAACGGCAATGCTAGCCACAAAAATTTAGCCCAGGGCGAAGAAAAATAGAAAAGAGCATCCCTTGAAACAAATTTGAGCAATGTCTTGTCCCCGATGAAAGCTGCCAAGATGCTCACAATCAAACCAACTTCCAAAAAGCTCATGGTGAAAATCTGCCAATACGCCAATCCTGAACCGGAAAGATGGATGTCGAAAGTGTATTTCCCTAAAAGGGTAAGCAACACTATAGATATAAGGAAAAGCATCACTGAAAGATTGGGACTGGTTCCAATCACCTCCTTGGGAATGGCCCAAATGAGCGAAAAGGAAATGTAGATGTTGATCAGCACGCTGTGCAGGCGAAAACGCCCCACCAATAGCCAAAATGCCACAGTTATGGCCAGGACAACCAAAACCAAAGTCACGATTTCCGCGCTACTGACAGAAAGCCCTAATGTTCGAAAAAGTTTTTCTAATTGCATGGATTTGTATGTATAATTATTTGTTTTCTATAGGCAAATATTAGCACATTTTGTTTGCTTGGTAAATTCAGAGCAAAAGTGGACAAATGACCCCAACTAGCTTATAATTAGCCCAGCAAGTTATCTAAAAAATTAGACAAGAACATATATATGGAGCAATCAGAACTGCCTAAAAAAATATTTTTCTGGACGTTAGTGGTCCTTTTTTGGTTCGTAGCTGCCACAATCATAGGATACGCCTTTGGGTACAGCTTCAGCTTTGAGCGAGGCGTTTTTGTGTACACTGGCTCCGTGACACTGAACACCACTCCCAAGGAGGTCAATGTATACATCGATGGAATTTTGATACCATCGAAATCATTCAACATGATCAACAACTCATATCACATCGGAGGCATTAAGCCTGGGTCATATCTTTTGGAGATCAAAGCGCCAGGATATCAGACGTGGTCCAAGCGGATGTCGGTTCACAGTGGAATTTCAACTGAATTTTGGAACATAATATTAGTCCAAGATTCATACGCTCGTGAAGATTATGATTCCCCAGGAATTCAGAAGTTCTTCATTTCACCCAGAAAAAATTTGGCAGCCTTTTCCCAGCAAATTGAAAATGATTTCATGGTCAAAATCTTCAATCCCGGAACATTGGAAATAAACCAGGTTTTCGTGGCCGACGACTATAAATTCACAGATGACAATCGCGAAAACATCGAATGGTCACCTCAGGCACACCGCATCATAATTCCAGCCATCAAAGACGGAGAAAAAAATTATTTCATCACCTCAGTGGACAATTCCGAACCGATTCTCAATCTGAAAGAATTGAGCGGACACAGCAATCTTTCTCATGCGCGTTGGGATCCGAAAAACAAAAATGTGCTTTTCTACATGTCAGAAAGCAACCTCTGGCGTCTCGACCTCAATGACATGGAAAATAAAAAAGAAGTTGTTCAAAACATCGCAAGTTATGATCTGTCGCCAAAAGCACTTTTCTATTTCCAACTTCCAGAAGGAATCGTGTATAAAACAAATTTTGACGGATCAAGCGCAAGAGAACAGATGACAACATCTTCTCCTCAAGACATGGAAGATTCATCCTATCAAATCATTGTCTATGACGATAACCGCATGGTAATGTTAAACAAAAGCCGAGTTCTGTATGTTTTCAACAAGGGTGAAGAGAACACCCATTTCAACAAACTTTCCTCCAATGCCACAGGGTCTCAATTCTCAGACGACGGCAAGAAACTGCTTTTCTGGAACGATCGCGAGGTTTCAGCTTATTTTGTCCGCAAATGGGAAGTTCAACCAACCAGGGCTGAAAATGAAGTCATGCCAATCACGCACATGTCCGACAAAATTGAAAACGTCCAATGGTCACGGGACTATGAACACGTCCTTTTCACCAACAACAACAAAGTCAAAATCATTGAAATCGACAAGCGCGACAACCGCAACATGATGGACATTCTGACACTCAATGACAGCAGCTCCATCTTGGTCAACAATTTCGTGGACAACAAACTGTACTACACGGAAAAAAATGACCAGGGACAGAATTCTCTTCATGCCATCTATTTCCCTGAGCGCACAACTTTCTTCGGAGACCTCTTCCAGGATTCAGCAACAGTTGAGGAACAGAAATAGCCGCTAACTTCTCAGCTTCTTAGGCGTTAGCTTTTTAGCTTTTTAGGAAATTCAAACCGCAATTGAAAAGAAGCCAGTCGCAATGTGATGCGTGGCTTCTTTTCGTATCCAGTTTGATACGATTATTTTGATGTGGGTGGAGGGATGACAACAAATGGATCCGACACGGTTGTCTTATCGATCCTGGAAACGTCCTTCAGCTTTCCATCAAGAAAGATTATATGACCGTCAAATCTAAACCGCGCATCCCCTTTCACTGGAACTTGCCTCAAATCAACATCTTTTGAGAGTTCATTCATAAATTCCTGGCGAGCCGCTTCTCTTCCATACGCATTTGAGAATGTGACCGCGAGCAAGGTGCCCACAAAAACGGAGAGAAGCCATGCCCAATTTTGATCCTTGATCCCATAAAAGGCGCCAGCGATGATCATCAACAGACCCATACAAACTACTACGGACACAATTGTCATCTTTTTATCCTCCTCTTGATAGTTGTGAGCTTTCCAGCTCGATTTTTTAAAAAACAGGATTCAGGTACTTCATATAATTATACGCCTTTTTAACCGAAAAGTCAATAGCTGAGATTAATAACAAAAAACACCTCCCGCAAAGGAGGTGTTTGTGAAAATTCGTGATATATTCGTTTCTTTCGTGTATGTTGCGTAGCAACTAGCGCTTGGCCCACTGTGGAGCTTTGCGAGCTTTCTTCAGACCAGCTTTCTTTCGTTCAACTTCGCGAGCATCGCGAGTCATCATTCCAAGATCTTTCAGAGTCTTCTTAAGTTCGCCATTGAAAACTACCAATGCGCGAGCGATTCCAAGTCTCACTGCTTCAACTTGTCCAGTCACTCCACCTCCGCGAACCAGAACGGTCATGCGGAATTTGCCTTGCATGCCAACAGCCTTAAGAGGAGATAGGAAATTGTTTTGAAGATTGATGGTTGGGAAATAGTCTTTCAATTTCTTTCCATTGATGATCAAATCGTTGTCAGTTGCTTTTTCATCAGCATACAGTCTCACCTGTGCTACAGAAGTTTTGCGACGTCCTACAGCGTAGAAATAAGGGTCATTTGATTTCTTAGCCACCTTTTCAATTTTCACCGCTTTGGGAGCCTCAACCTTTTCCACTTTTTCAACTTTAGGAGCTTTCACAGCCTTAACAGCCTTCTCAGCCTTTGGAGCTGCAGCCTTTGCTGCCTTTTTCACAGGAGTTTTTTTAACTTTATCAGTTTCTGCCTTTTTTACTGCCATAATTATTTAGGTTTTTAGCTTTTTAGCTTTTCAGCTTTTTAGGAAATACATTCATATTAATCCGGATCCCTAAGAAGCTAACAAGCTAATGCCTAATAAGCTTTTTAATGTGTAATTTCAATATTCTTGAAAGAGTGCTCACTGCCTCCGAAAACGTGCAGGCGAAGCATCATCTTGTCACGCAATTTGTTCTTTGGAAGCATTCCGTAGACAGCATTTTGCATAACTTTCCCAGCATCCTTCTTCAAAAGATCTTTGAGGGCTATTGAAGAGATACCTCCTGGATATCCACTGTATTTGTGATAGATCTTGTCGTCCATCTTGTTCCCGGTAACATGAATTTTGTCCATGTTGATCACGATAACAAAGTCACCTCCGTCAATGTGCGGGACATAGTCAACTTTGTTGCGGCCACTTAATGTCTTTGCTATTTCAGTTGCCAAGCGACCAAGCACTTTTCCCTGAGCATCAAAGAGATGATATTGTCTGTTCATTATTTTAGCTTTCAGCTTTCAGCTTTCAGCTTTCAGCTTTCTTGCCTGAAATTTTCATTTCAGAACCTGAAAGCTATCAGCTAGAAGCTAGAAGCTAGTCTTATTATACGAATTCAATTACTGCCATTGCAGCTCCGTCACTTTTGCGCTGTCCCATTTTGATCACGCGAGTATATCCACTTTCGCGGCCTTCAAACTTCTGGGCAAACTCACCAGAAAGTTTTTTGACTGCGATAAGCGGAAGTCCTTTGCGCAAATCTCTGAGGACTGCAACCTTCTTGGTTTCATCCTTGGAAACTTTTTTCACCTTAGTGATAATCTTGTCCACCATCGGCTTAATTTCTTTAGCCTTAGCTTCAGTGGTCGTGATTTTTTCCTTCATGATGAAACTTCCCAAGAGTGTTTTCAAAAGAGCCACTCTCTGCTTCTTCACTCTGCTAAATTTTCTGCTTCTTCCTAAATGATTCATATCAGCTTCTTAACTTCTTAGCTTCTTAGCTTTTTAGCCCCGGAAAGTAATTTCCTAAAAGACTAAGAAGCTAACGCCTAACAAGCTCTTATTATTCTTGTTTAAGTGTAATTCCAAATTCTCCAATTGATTTTTTGATTTCTTTGATTCCCTTGTCTCCCATTCCATCCAAAGCTCTCAGATCACTTTCAGTCATCTTCACAATGTCTTTGACTTTTGCGATCTTGCTAGCCTCAAGCACATTGAGAGTTCTTGTTGAGAGATTCTTCAGTTCAGTAACTTTTGTTTTCAAAGGATCAACAGCTTCATCAGCCACTGGAGCCTCAGCTACTATTTCAGCTTCCTGCACAGGTTCCTCAATTTTCTCTTCAACTATCTCGATTCCACCAAGTACTGAGAATTGTTCGACCAAAATAGTCACTGCTTTGGTAAACGCTTCTTCAGGAGTAATGCTCCCGTCAGTAACAACTTCCAAGGTGATCTTATTGTAGTCAGTACGTTTTCCAACGCGCATATTTTCAACCTCGTAGTTCACTCGACTGATCGGAGTATAGACTGCATCGATTGCAATGACACCGATCTCCTTTTCAGGACGGTTTTGCTGATCAATTGGAACATATCCTAGACCGTTTGAGATTTCCAATTCCATTTCAAGTTCAACTTTCTTGTCAGTAACAGTTGCGATGATCTGGTCCATGTTGACAACTTCAACACTTGAAGGACACTTGATTTCAGCTGCTGTAACTTTTCCTTCACCTTTGAATTTCAGACTGACCTTCACAGGTTCGTCGCTGTGCATTCGGAATCTGATTTTTTTCAAATTCAAAATAATCTGAACCACATCTTCCATGACACCGTCCATGGTTGAAAATTCATGTGAAACTCCTTTGATTTTCACAGCGGTAATAGCGCTACCCTTCAAAGATGCAAGGAGAACGCGTCTGAGCGCATTACCAAGAGTCATACCATAACCCGGGTAACATCCCATGATTTCAAACTTACCACTCTTTTCATCAATAGGAGTGTATTTTGGCTTCTGAGGAAGTGACACTGTCTGCATATCCTCTTTCTAACGAGCAGATCATCCCGCTTAGCGGAACAAGAAGCACGTTTTTCGTTTAAAAAAGTTAAAGGAAACAAAAATATAATCGAAATATTTAGCGTGAATATGATTCAACAACCATTTGAGGGTCAACATGAATTCCAACATCTTCTCTGGTTGGAAGAGCAACGATTTTTCCTTCCATTTTGGATTGATCGAACTGGATCCAGCTTGGAAAATCTTTCTTAGCTGTCATGGATTGGATCTGAAGTTTGAAATATGCATTATCCTTCTTTGATTCCTTGATTGACACCACATCTCCAATTTTCATTGCACATGATGGAATGGTCAGTTTTTTTCCATTCACCAAAAATGCTCCATGAGTCACAAGTTGTCTGGCTTGAATCGGTGAAGATGCGAATCCCATCTTGCGAACAACATTGTCAAAACGAAGTTCCAATCTGCTCATAAGCAAATCTCCGGTAACACCTGGCTTATTCTCAATCTCTTCATAGTGCTTGCGGAATTGTCTCTCCAAAACTCCATACATTCGCTTGATGCGTTGTTTCATGGCAAGCTGTTTCCCGAACTCACTTAGTCCTCTGGAAATGCTTTTCCCATGCACACCAGGAGCATATGGACGACGAGTGACAGCGCATTTGGCGCTGTTGCATCTGTCTCCTTTCAGGAAAAGTTTCTCCTGAGCCCTGCGACATCGTTTACATTTTGATCCTAATAAATCTCTAGCCATAAAATCAAGTTATTAGCTTCTTAGCCCTGCCTGCCGGTAGGCAGGTTTTCAGCTTTTCAGCTACTTTTTAAAAAAAATATTACAATTGTTACCCTAAACAGCTAATAAGCTAATGCCTAAAAAGCTATTTTTACACGCGACGTGGTTTCTTTGGGCGACATCCGTTGTGAGGGATTGGAGTCACGTCTTTGATTGCAGTAAGCTCAAAGCCCTTGTTAGCCAAAGATCGGATCGATGATTCCCGACCGGAGCCAACACCTCTTACAAAAACATCTAATTCTTGAACGCCATATTTCTTAACTTTCTCACTCACATCATGAACAACTTGGGTAGCAGCATATGGGGTAGCTTTCTTGGCTCCCTTGAATCCCAATAGTCCGGAACTTGACCAAGCCAACATTGCACCAGTCGCGTCAGAAATCATCACCATGGTGTTGTTGTATGTGCATTTGATATGAGCCTGACCCTTATTGATCTGTCTTTTCAATTTTTTCTTCTTTTTCTTCACGTCAGCTTCCACAGCAACAACCTCAGGAGTTGCCCCCTCAGATTCTTGAGCTACTTGCTCCATAATTTCTTCAGTTGTTTTAATTTCCTCAGCCATATATATCAGGTTTCAGCTTTCAGCTTCTAGCTTTCAGCTTTCATAAATATTTATAAATTCAATTTAACCTAGAAGCTAGCAGCTAGCAGCTAGTTACTATTCTTAAGTCTTTGATTCAGATCGTCTTCCGCTTCCCATGGTTCTTCTCACGTTTCCGCGAACTGTTCGACTGTTTGTCTTGGTTCTTTGTCCGTTTACAGGCAATCCTTTCTGATGACGGGATCCGCGATAGCTACCAATCTCTTTCAAACGTTTGATGTTCATCTTGACCTCATGCTTGAGTTCACCTTCAACTTTGTGCTTCTTTTCGATTTCATCACGAAGTTTGTTTGCATCCTCAGATGACAAATCTTTCGTGCGAGTATTCGGATCAATATCAAGCAGCCCCAAAAGCTTGCGACTTGTTGATGGTCCAATTCCGAACACATAGGTCAAGGCGATTTCAATTCTTTTTTCATCAGGAAGATTTATTCCAGCGATACGTACCATAATATCAAATTTTAGCTTTTTAGCTTATCAGCTTCTTAGCTTTTTCTTAAAAATTATACTTACTCAGCAGCTTATGCAATGCCTAAGCTATATTATCTACCCCTGTCTTTGCTTGTGCTTCGGTGTGGAGCAAATAACATACACTTTTCCACGTCGCTTTACGATCTTGCACTTTGCACAAATCTTTTTTACTGATGCTCGTACTTTCATAATTTTTGCTTACACTCCACTTATAACTTTTTCTCCAAATTACTTTGGTAATTTGTCATTAGTTGTGAGTCTTTAGTTATTAGTTATTACATGCGTTGAGTAACGCGTCCTTTTGTCAAATCATATGGACTCATTTCCATTAGCACACGGTCACCCGGGAGAAGTCTGATGTAATTCACTCTCATTCTTCCAGAAATATGAGCCAGAACCTCGTGTCCATTGTCCAAACGCACTTTAAACGTTGTGCTTGGCAACGTTTCAATGATTGTT
>CAZAJN010000007.1:0-26080 GCA_964485555.1 uncultured Bdellovibrionales bacterium | reverse complement strand
ATTTTGAATAGTTGTTAGCTTTGATTACTAACACTATCCTAACCTAGAAGCGGACATTTTTACTTCCTTGTACTAGGACATTATCATTTCCCTGTGACACTCGCCGGGTTGTAATTAAGTAATAAGTGCGCTAGGATGAGTACTATGATGAATATCAAATCAGCACAATTCGTGAAGGGAGTGGTTGGATCAGATCCGATTCTCAAAGAAAAAATTCCACAGATAGCTTTTGTGGGACGTTCAAATGTTGGAAAATCCAGCGTTATCAATGCTTTGACAGGGACAAAGGGATTGGCAATCTCATCTTCCACACCTGGTCGTACACTGCAGCTCAACTTTTTCTTGATCGATGAAAAAATGTATTTCGTTGATCTGCCAGGTTATGGCTACGCCAGAACTTCACTTAAACAGGCGGAAAAAATGCGCCGCATGATCATGTGGTATTTGGAACACAATGAGCATAGACCGTCCAAAATTGTGCTGATCATTGATGGGTTGGTGGGTCCTAAAAAATTCGACACCGAAATGATGGATCTTCTCAGGGAAAACGGCTATGAAGTGATTGTGCTAGCCAACAAGATGGATAAGGTGAAAGCCAGCGAACTGGTAAAAAAGAAAAGGGCTGTCGTTGAGCTTCTTGACACTGAGAATATCGTCTATTTTTCCTCTAAGACAAAACTAGGTAAAGAGGATTTGCTTGCTCGTATTGCGGCTTGATTTTTTCCCTCAGACGTGCTATAATAGAAACATACGAAGGCGGGTGCAAACCCGTTTTTGCTTTTTTTAAAACAAAAATTATAAAACTATGAAAATAAACAGATTTTTTGATAAGCTGGAGGATTATATCAGAAATTTTTTGAGCCTCAGGCCGATACTGTACGGCATTGTCGGCGGTGTGGCCATCATCATATTTTGGAGGGGAATTTGGGAAACAGCTGATCGCATTCATCTGGATCCAGTAATTTCCACTTTGGTAAGCGGCTTAGTTCTGTTGGGAAGTGGACTGTTCGTTTCTTTTTTCGTGGGAGATACCATCTTGATTTCAGGTCTTCGTCAGGAAAAAAAGATCACTGAACGCGCTGAATCGGAAATAAAACATGAACTTGATTATCTCAGGGAAATTAAAGAGGATATTGAAGAAATAAAAAAGAAAATAAAATAAAAATATATGAACATAGCTTTTTTTGAAGTGCAGCCGTGGAAGCAGGAATTTTTAAAAAATCAACTGCCAGAGCATACTCTCTTATTTTTTGAAGAAGCGCTGAGTAAGGAAAATGCCGAGAAAGTCGCCTTGTGTGAAGCTGTTTCTGTTTTTATATATTCGAAAGTCAATAAGGAGGTTTTGGATCTTCTTCCTAATTTGAAATTCGTGGCCACCCAATCGACAGGCTTTGACCACATAGATGTGGATTCCTGCAGAGAACGAGGTATCGCAGTTTCTAACGTTCCGCATTATGGTGAAAACACAGTGGCTGAACACACCTTTGCTTTGATTTTGGCACTCTCTCGCAACGTCCATAAATCCTACGTGAGAACTTTGCAAGGAAATTTTTCCATCGACGGGCTTATGGGATTTGATCTGCAAGGTAAAACCTTGGGAGTTGTCGGAACCGGTCATATCGGCTTGCATGTCATTCGTATCGCCAAGGGTTTTGGTATGCATGTCATTGCCTATGATGTAAAGCAAGATCCATTTTTAGCTGAAGTTTTGAGATTCCAATACGCTTCTCTTGACCAGGTCATATCTTCAGCTGACATCATCTCGCTTCACTTGCCATACAATGATAGCACCCATCATATAATAGATGAAAAAATGCTGGGAAAAGTTAAGAAGGGTGCCTTGATCATCAACACTTCTCGAGGAGGTTTGATCGATGGCAATGCGCTTTTGGGAGCTTTGGATTCCAAACAGGTTGGCGGCGCTGCTTTGGATGTGCTGGAAGGAGAGGAACTTATTCTCGATGAAAAGCAGCTTTTGTATTACAAGCAGGAAAATCAGAAACTGGAGGAACTTGCCAAAAACCACATCCTGCTAAAACGTGATAATGTCGTGTTCACGCCGCACATCGCTTTTTATTCTCAAGAAGCTTTGGAAAGAATTTTGACCACCACAGCTGAAAACATCTTGGCGTTTGCTGCCGGTGAAAAAACTAACGCCGTTTAGCTTTTGAATGATACGAGTTTTTTTTCTAACCACTTTTTTGAAAGGTGGTTTTTAAGTGCCTTTGAAATAAGTGAAGCGCATGTCTGTAATATAGGTCAAAGTTCAGCAATATCACTTATGTTATGATAAATATTTTCAGAGATGATAAACATTCCAGAAGCTGGTCAGAAATCGTCTATGATTTTTTTGACATATTCACAATGAGAATGAACGAGGCAGTCCGCAGGCAGCAGTTGAAAGTTTTAAAAATTGCCAGCGCTTTTATTTTTTTCGCGATAGGGGCAATATTTTTCCTGATAGGATCGGCGCTTTTTGTTGGGAAATTGATCAATGATGCTAGTTGGTCGGGATACCTTGTTGTTGGGGCAGTGTTGATTTTCGCAGGATGGATGATGCCAAGGAGATAAATTTTAATTTTAAAAACATATGGACAAGGAAAAAATGAAAAAAGAAATCGGCAAGATGCTGGACCGCATGCAGGAGGGAACAGAAGATCTCAAAGGTTCCATGGAGGACACTTTGGAAGAGGCGAAAGACAAATTCAGGGAAACCAGATTTAAGGCTGACAAATATATTTTGGAAAATCCAGAAAGGTCGGTCTTGATTTCTGCTGGAATCGGAGTGGCTGTTGGAATCGCTTTGGCCGTGCTCATGCGGGGCAAGGGATGCGATCATTACCGCAGTTAAGATCCGAATTGTTTCAAGATGATTGATCGATGACACTACCTTGCCGGGTAGTGTTTGTTTTTTTGATGCGGATTTTTCCTTGCAAAAAAGGCTAAAATGGAATAATATTGTATTTAGTGATGGTTAAGATCAAGTCTAAATTGCAATACTTTAATGGTCAAAAAAATTATAAAAAGAATAGTGGAAAAGGCGAGTGGAAAAGTAAAAGGAATTCTTCCTGGTGACCCACAGCTTTTATATAAGCAGCAGAGGGATCTTGTGAATGAGCCATTTTTTTTTGACGGTGAGAAAAATGAAGCAACTGGCAAGAATGCTAAAGGAATCCTGCTTGTTCATGGCTGGACTTCGACTTCATATGAATTGAGACGCTTGGGAGAATATTTGAACGAGGCGGGGTATACAGTTTCAGGAATTATGCTTACTGGGCATGGATCAACTCCAAAAGACTTGGAAAATGTCAGTTGGGAAAAGTGGTATGAAGATGTGAGAAAGGGCTATGAAGAATTGCGAAAAACTTGCGATAAAGTTTTTATAGGAGGAACTTCCATTGGAGCAGATCTGACTTTGATTTTCGCGAAGCAAAATCCTGAAATCGATGGAATTGTAATTATGGCTGCTCCGTATAAGATACGAAGCGAAGCGCTTACGCTTTTTGCCGCTAAGATTCTGATTTCTGTCGGAATAAAATATCGAAAAAAATTCTACCCTCCCACCTTTGGTGCCGCAAATACGGTCACCAGGCTTATCGCTTATCAGATTTTTCCTTTGGCAAGTGTTATTGAAACTTTCAATTGCGTCAGAGAGGCCCGCAAAAATCTTTGCAAGATCAAGCAACCTTGCTTTGTTTTGCAATCGACGCACGATCATATTGTTATACCTGATAGCTTGGAGAGAATTTATTCCGAAATTGGATCTGAAATTAAAAGAAAAAAATATATTGAAAAAGCTTATCATACTTTCATTTCCGACATCAAAAACGAACACGTTTTTGAAGATATCCTGAATTTTCTAGACGAAAACTAAAATAGCTTTCAGCTTCTAGGATTCAGCTTCTAGGATTTTTCTTAGCTAGCAGCTAGAAGCTAGCAGCTAGAAGCTAATGAATATTGCTATCTTCACCAACAACTATCTTCCGAATCCTTATGGAGTTTCAATGTCTATTGAAAGTTTTCGCAGGGAGTTTGAAAAACAGGGTCACACTGTTTACATTTTTGCGCCAAATTTCAAAGGACATGTTGATGAAAATTCAAACGTGTGTCGCTATCCTTCGCTGGACATGAAATTTAGGGGAGTGCGCTATCCGATCGCTATTCCTTTTTCATCCAAGATTAGTAGGGTGTTGGAAAACTTGGAAATAGATGTCATTCATGCGCAACACCCCAATCTGCTTGGATGGGCTGCAAAAAGATGGGCCAAGAAAAAAAATGTACCTTTGATTTTCACTTGGCACACATTGTATGATCAGTATGCGCATTTCACACCTCTGGTTTCGGAAAAAATTGCGGCTTGGTGGGCGATCGGGAACGCGGTCAGATATGCTAACAAATGTGACCAAATTGTCACACCTACCCGGGGAGTAGCTGAAATCATCAAGAATTGGGGTGTGACCAATGAAAATATCGTTGCAATTGCTTCAGGAGTGAATGAAAATGAATTTGAAAATCCTGATGGCAAAGCTGTCAGAAAAAAAATTGGAATAATTGACGATGAAACGCTGCTTGTTTTTATCGGTAGAATTACAGCAGAAAAAAACGTTTGTTTTTTGATGAGGGCAGTGGCTGAAGTGTTGAAGAAAGACAGAAAAATAAAGTTTTTGGTTTGTGGGGGAGGAGACCAAAATATGGCTATGCAAAAGATCGCAGAAGATGCTGATATTTTGAAGCAGACCATCTTTGCTGGCCTGGTGCCTAATGAGCAGCGTAAGAATTATTTCGCAGCCGGGGACATTTTCGTTCACGCATCCAAATCTGAAACCCAAGGAATGGTTTTGACTGAAGCTATGTACATGGGGCTTCCGGTTGTGGCAGTCAAGGCGACTGGAGTCAATGATTTGGTCGGCAATTTTGTTACTGGTATTTTGACCAGCGAGAATGAATCAGAATTTTCTGCGGCTGTTGAAAAGCTGATAGCCGACAATGGCTTGCGAGGAAAATTTTCTGAGAATGCCAAGCGCGTCGCCAGAGAAAATTATACTTCATCAGTTTGCGCGAAAAAGATGTTGGAAATTTATGAAAAAGCTTATCAAAAGAAATTTTTATAATCGCCCAACCCTTGAAGTTGCCAAGGATCTTCTTGGGTGCGTCTTGGTCAGGGAAATAGGAGGGAATAAATTGCGTGGAACGATTACCGAAGTTGAAGCATATGTTGGAATCGATGATTTGGCTTCACATGCATCCAAAGGAAGGACGCCCAGAACTGAAATGATGTTTGGACAAGCGGGACACGCCTATGTCTATTTGGTTTATGGCATGCATCATTGCCTGAATGTCGTGACCGGAAAGAAAGATTTTCCGGCAGCCGTACTTATAAGAAGTGTTGCAATTGATGGAATTGATAAAAAGAAAACCAACGGTCCTGGAAAATTGTGCAAAGTTTTGGAAATAGACAGGACATTGAATGGAACAGACATGACCAGTGGAAAAAAACTTTGGATTGAAAATGGAAAAAGAATTTCTGCTGATGAAATAAAATCAGCTCCACGTGTTGGCGTTGCCTATGCCAAACATTGCGCCGATTATCCCTGGAGATTTTTCATTGGTGAATAAAAGTTGATTGCCTTTGTAATATAGTTATCTGTTTTTGTAATTTTTTTTATTGAATGTTCATGATTGGCATCTTTTGTATTTAAAAATGCTACATGATACATGCTACATGAATATGGCATACGAAGCGCAAAAGTTTGATGATCTGCTGGGCATTGAGGGGTTGAGTGATGCATTGTTGCAAAGTCATTTCGGTCTCTATGAGGGTTATGTGAAAAATACTAATCTTGTTTTGGATGAGATCAAAAAGGTTGAAACTGGGACGCCTGAATATGCCGAACTTAAAAGGCGCTTCGGTTGGGAATTTGACGGGATGCGCATGCACGAGCTCTATTTCGGAAACCTTATGAAAGGTGGTTCCAAGGTTGAGGATGCTGAAGAGTTGAAAAGTCAGATTGAAAAAGATTTCGGCAGTATTGAGAATTGGGAAAAAGATTTTCGCGCAACTTTGGCCATGCGGGGAATAGGTTGGGCTGTTTTGTATTATGACGCCGAAGCCGGCAGACTTTTCAATGCCTGGATCGGCGAACATGATGGGGGACATTTGGCCACCTGCACGCCTCTTTTGGTGGTTGACGCTTTTGAACATGCTTATATTACTGACTATGGCACCAAACGTCCGGATTATATTGAATCAATAATGAAAGTTCTTTGTTTTCATGTGGTCGAATCAAGATTGAAGTTGGCAAAAAACAATTAAACATTTAAACATCTAAACATTCAAGCATCTAAACATTCAAACACTCTTACATTTCAATCTTATGATTACATGTTTGCATGATTGTATGTTTATATGAAATTTATGGATTACATCAATGAATACGGAGATTTGATGACAACTCCGCTTATCGGACAAAAAATTCCTGATTTTGAACTGGAAGCGTATGCTGGTGGAAAAATCAGCAAAGTGCGCCTCAGGGAAAACAAAGGGAAGTGGATGGTGCTGCTTTTTTATCCGGCTGATTTCACTTTCATCTGCCCGACTGAGCTTCAAGCTGCGGCGGAACTTTATCCTCAATTCAAGAAGGAGGGTGCCGAAATCCTCAGTGTTTCCACCGACACGGTTTTTGTGCACAAAGCTTGGCATGACAATTCGCCTGCCATTTCAAAGATAAAATTCCCGATGGTGGCTGATCCGACAGGCAAACTTTGCCGAGCGCTTGGAACTTATATTGAAGAAGAAGGTCTTTCGCTCAGAGGCACCTTCATAATCGATCCTGAGGGCGTTATTAAGGCCATGGAGATCCATGACAACAGCATAGGCCGAAACATCGATGAGACACTCAGAAAGCTCCAGGCGGCCAAATTTGTGCGTGAGCACAAGACTGAGGTTTGTCCTGTGAATTGGAAGCCAGGCGGAAAAACCTTGAAACCAGGCTTGGGCTTGGTAGGGAAGATATAGAGCAGCTTTTTAGCTTCTTAGTCCGTCAGCTGGCAGATTAGCTTATTAGCTATTTAGATGATAAAAAAACTCCGGGCGACCGGAGTTTTGAGTCTATTTCGAAAGCAGGCGATTTTCGAAAGCAGAAGTCGCTGTGGCAATCATGATGGAAATAAAGGTAGTCGCAATACATATGGCAAGAAAACCTGCCGGATCATCACCTTCAGCATGAAATATTTTTATATATAGTCCTGCCATCACAATTAAGATGCTCAGTATGATTGCGCAATATCTTATCGTTCGTAAGGCTTTCACGGAGTCTTGCGGGAATGTTTTACTTTGCCTGGCATAACTCAACAATTTGAATGCTTGATAGAGCGCCATGAAAAATGCGGTGGACGCGATGTATGCATACGCCAAAAAAGGATCCTTGAAATAGATTTCAAAAAGTGTGGCTTGCGCATTTCTGCCTTCAAGGTGAGGTTCCCAAAGCAGGAAGGTGAGAGCGCCAATGCCGACAAGCACGATGACCACCTGAAGAAATATTGTCAAAACTCTTTTCATATAATTATTTTTTGAATTTTAAATTATATTGCAGTTGACTTTAGGGTAACAAAAAATAAGCCATAAAGCAAAAGTTTATTTTTGTATGGGTCTACTTGCATGATGACGCTTGAACTGAAATAAGTAAAATAAGAGACACGGAATTTTCCATGTCTCTTGATAGAGAAATTTTTCTCTATCTGCATATTACCTAGGGTGCAGTTCTTGGGTCTGTTTGACGGAGATTGAAAAGCTCATTAGCTGAGAGCCATCCAAATATTGGATCAAACATGATCATTTCCTCAAGGCCCTCTTTGTTTTTCCTGAACCACTTGTTTCCAATCTCAACGAGTCCAAGCTCTTTCGCATTCTGATTTCTCATTCTCTTAAGTTCGCTCATGTCTCTCTCCTTGTGTGTTTGTTTTTAGAAAACTAAAAACCCCGCCTATTTCAAGGAAGGGTTCAATCTTATCGATCAAAACAAAACTCAACTCTTCCTTGAAATTAAAGAAGAGCTACGATGCGATGTTCTGCTTAGAGTTAGGAGGTATCCACCTTCACCATTATTAAGCCAAGTGGCCACTCTGCCCACTGTTGTTGTGCTTGCTCCTGATAATTCTGCTATTTTTCTGTATGAAAGACCATCATTCAACATTTTAGCAATCAACCATCTTTCACTCATCGCTTTTATTTCCTCAGGCGTGCATAAATCGCGGAAAAATTTTTCCATTTCTTTTGTGCTCTCAAGGCTTGCTATTGCTTCAAACAGGCTCTTTGTATTTTTATCAAATTGAAATTTGTTCATACTTGTTGTATTAATGTACTATCACACTAACACACTGTGGTATTTTGTCAATATCCGCATTGAAAACAATCCAAAGATTCGTTCAGATTATTTGAGGGTGTGGGATTTTTTATGAAACTCTTAGAGTATGGAACGAAGTCCGAACTTATTTGCAAATAAATAGGGCCCCGGAAAATTCCGAAGCCCTTTAAGTCTAAGTCACGATATGAGGTGCTAGTCGCCCATGCCAACAGCGCTATGCCCAAATGAATCAACAATTATGAAAACTGTTGTGGGCTGCATACTGTATCCACCCCTTTTTTCTTCATCTTCTTTTTCAAACAGCAAAAGTTTCTCCTTTGCCATTTTCAGAAGCTCCGTGATTGACGGCAATTCAAT
The DNA here is from genome assembly GCA_964485555.1 of uncultured Bdellovibrionales bacterium. Lineage (GTDB taxonomy): Bacteria > Patescibacteriota > Minisyncoccia > Moranbacterales > GWC2-37-73 > GWC2-37-8. The sequence continues at coordinate 17,360 of CAZAJN010000007.1, read as the reverse complement.
GTTTAATTCCTGCATGTAGTAAACAAGTTCATCGTCATCAGGAACTTCTTTGCGGTGCCATTCAAATATCCATCCACAGTAACGTTCAATCATATATGCGACGTCTTTTTTCCGATACGAGAATCCAGGACATTTATGCAAAGAATAGCGATACCCTTGTGAGCCAACGAAAAGATACTCGAGTGCCGACTGAAAAGAATCGGCGTCTTTGTTGGAGCAATAAATAACTGGCTCCTCATGATACATGCGCGTGTCCCACGTTTCGCTTATTAAATCTTCTAGGCTCAAACCGTGCACGATTTCGGGTTTGCCACAATGAGCACATGGTAGGCTGAACATAGGTGTTCTCCTTTTTAGGTTCTATGTTGGTTGTATATGATTTGTAAAACCTTTCTTGAAGTTTTTTCACATAAATAAGGAAAAAATACCCACCTGCGACATTCTGGACATGGGATTTTCCACCCCATTGTCAATTGTGCACTTTTCTTGTTTTTGTTTATGCTTATGACAACTCGAAGTTTTTCCTCTATCTCTTCCGTTTTTATCAAGGAAAAACAGTGATGGCAAGTTGCCTCCATTTCAGCAGGAGGCTTTGCGGGAAATCCGCATTCTTCAGAGAAAATGCCTTTCGTGACTGTTGTAGCCATAAAGCCTCCTCGCATATTTGAAATTAAGTTATTAAAGACCTATCATTGGTTTTTAATGGTATAAAAAAATCATGCCAAAGTCAACCGAAATTTATTTATTGCCGTAAATTCTCAACAAACTTTATATATGCAAAAAATCTCATTTTTGCATAAGGGCGTATTCTCAAATCGATCCGACGGCAGTCAAGAGAGCGAAGCCGAGCGACCTTTACGGCCGAGTCGGCGATTTGATAGATATTGACAAAATTCATCAATTAGTATATACTTATACATCACCTAAGGTGAATTGTAACTTGATTTTTTAATAGGCTAATCGTGGCCAACTACAAAGACCTCGCTAATTAAGAGGCAAAGGAGAGCACAATGAAAAATAGAATAGGTTTCAGGAGCCAGGAGAATACGAGGACAATCGCATTCATCACCGAAAAAACTGATATACCTCGCGAGATTATCGATGCAGCCGTGGCGTGCATGCCTGACAACGATTTTCATAACAAGGATCACATGCTTTTTGCAACCAGAGCGGCAATAGAAATCGGCATGGCCGAGTTTAGGTATAAACCGGAATTAAACCTCCTGGCGTTAACAATGCTTTTCCATGATGCTCATCACCCGGGCGTTGCCACCCCTACCGATGAAATGCAGGCCTTCAAAATTGCCTTTTCAATGATTCCGACAGAAGTTCTGGGGCTCTGCAGGACGAGCAAATTTCAAAATCTTGACAATGCGCTCCGTGACTGCATCATGGCATCCTGCTTTTCCATGAGGGGTAAAATTTCTGACCCGCTTCTGCGCATCATCCAGGACGCCGACATCCACCACTGCGCCGTAAGTCCTGTTTACTGGATGTATCTTTGCAGCGGAACAGGTCTTGAGATGGCAAAGCAATTCAACAAGTCGGAGTTTACCAACCCCCTCTTATTTTTTAAGGGTGGTGATGACGGTGGACAACGCAGCTTCGTTTCGTTTCTCGAATCAATCACAAATTCAGAGAACATCTTGCTTTCGGAAGGCGCAAAGCATCTCTGGACGGGAGAGGCACGAGTTCACCTCAGAGAAATAGAATCTTGGAGTGACGCAAGACTTTCGCATGCGTTCAATCTTCGGAAAGAAGACCTGACATTAGCGGAATATGAGGCCTCTGTACTTTCCATTTTCTAATCTGACCTATTAACATAGTCACAGATTTTAAAAGTCGTCATGCTAAACCCATGGCGACTTTTTTCTTAGTTGATAATGATTAGAGATAGTTTAACAAATCAATTTTCACTAATCACTTTTAATCACGGTTCGATTCCTCCTATCCAATATTAAGTAAAATTAAAAGACCCCGAAGGGTCTTTTAATTTATCTATGGAGCGGGTAGGGGGAATCGAACCCCCCTCCTCAGCTTGGAAGGCTGATATAATAGCCACTATACGACACCCGCTTTCAATATTTCTTAACTTTATCTATTATATACAAAAATATTTTTTTGTCCAGTCCTGGTGATAACCCTTTGACAATAAGTCTAAAAGAAGCTAGAAATGATTTAAATAATGGTTTTTTGACATTTCGTTTAAGGGGAGGAGATATGGGCATTGATGAAGATAATAAGGAGTATGACTTTGAGGCCACCTTGGTTTTCATTGTCGAAGGAAGAAGAGTGCTGCTTGCTCTTAAGAAATTGAAGATAGGCAAGGGGCGTTTCAATGGCTACGGCGGCGCGATAGAGCTGACGGATAATTCCATTGAAGCTGCGGCAGCCAGGGAATTTTTTCAGGAATGTGGCTGCAGAATAAAAGAAGATCGTCTCAGGAAAGTCGCTGAAGCATATTTTACCAATGTCAAAAGTGACGGAGGATTATTTGTCTGTAAGGTGCATGTTTTTCTTCTGAAAAGAAGACACTGTAAAGGAACCCCTGTGGCTTCTGGGGAAATGGGCAAGCCTCAATGGTTTAAGAAGAAAATGCTACCTGAGAATATGATGGTGGCAGATAGATATTGGATCCCCGAAATATTTAAAAGAAAAAAACTCATCGTGAAAGCGACAATGCAAAAAAGTCAAAGTGAATTGTTGGACCTGGAAATTGCGGAAGTGAAGTCTTTTTAATAGGTTGCTCTGGAATCAGGCAACCTATTTTTTTTATATGTTTATACTGGTAAACTGTACAAAAACGAAAAAGTGTGCTACAATGGAATAGTTGTAAAAGACGGGTGAAAAGCCCGTCTTTTTTTGTATATCTTAAACATTTGCCTAAGTTGAGCCGAAATAGCGCAACTTAGGCAAGAAAAACAAAAATGATCCAAGCTACAATTTTTCCCGGACGCTACGTCCAGGGATCGGGAGCACTTTCGAGGTTGGGAACAGAGGCTGCGCGCTATGGCAAAAAAGCTTTAGCTGTTTGCGATCAATATGCCCTGGACTCTATTATTCCTGAACATAAAAGCGCTATTGAAAAAGAAGTTGAAATAAAATTTGAAGCATTTGGGGGCGAATGCTCAGACAAAGAAATTAAAAGACTCATCTCACTTATCAAGGAAAATAAAAGCGAAGTGGTCATTGGAATCGGGGGAGGAAAAACTTTGGATGCTGCCAAAGCAGCTGCTTTCGACATGAAACTTCCGATGATAAGTGTTCCGACCATCGCTTCAACAGATGCACCTTGCAGCGCACTTTCAGTGATTTATACCGATGAAGGAGTTGTTGATCGCTATTTGTTCTTGCCGACCAACCCTAACAGCGTGCTGGTGGACAGCGCAGTGATTGCCAAATCCCCAGTCAGATTTTTGGTTTCAGGAATGGGAGATGCTCTTTCGACATGGCTGGAAGCAAAATCTTGCCAAACAAAATATGCCAACAATTTCGCAGGCGAAAAGGGATCCATGACTGCTTACGCTTTGGCGAGACTTTGCTATGACACACTTTTGGAATTCGGAGAGGCTGCTAAAATCTCCAATGAAGCCGGCGTGGTCACACCTGCCTTGGAAAGTGTGATTGAGGCCAACACTCTTTTGAGCGGACTTGGATTTGAAAGCGGTGGAATAGCATCATGTCATGCCGTTCATAATGGTCTCACCACTCTTGAACAGACGCACAAATATTACCATGGAGAAAAAGTTTCTATCGGTGTTGTCACCTCGCTTTTTTTGACCAACAAACCAATGGAGTTTGTTGATGAGGTCTATGATTTTTGTGAATCCGTAGGTTTGCCGACAACCTTGGCTCAAGTCGGTCTTGAAAATCCAACTGATGAAGAATTGATGAAAGTTGCTCAAAGGGCATGCGCCGAAGGCGAAACGATTTATAATGAACTTGTTCCTATCACTCCGGAGGCAGTGCTGGCGGCCATCAAAGCAGCTGATGCCTATGGAAAAGCTAGGAAAAATTGTTGCGGACATTGCTAAAAGCAGAAAGTAAATCTCACAAAAAACATCTCGCTAGTCGAGATGTTTTTTTTGCATATTCGTGACATTGCAAAGTGGATAACTTTCGGTTGGTCATCAAATTTAGCTCAAACAAAGCTCATAATTTTACTTCCCAGAATGATTGGCACAGTTGCTGTCTTGTGGTACAATATGCTTACCATACACTACATGTTGTATATAAACACTAGATGTGGTATGTATAAGCAATGATTAAAAAAATATTGAGACTTACGTGCTTAACAAGGATTCATTGCAAGTATTGTTTTTTGCGGCTTCCGTATGAGCGATAGCGAATGTAAGGCAAGTAAAAATAATAGTTGCAATGAACCCAATCAATGCGAACGCATAACTCCTAAATATAAAAAATAATAAAAAAAGAAATTTTTGAGCAAGGCTCATCTGATTTCTTGCAAGGAATATGAGCATCAAGCAAGTGAAATTGCGTAGTGGGGAACTGTCAGCATTTGACCGTGAAAAAATCGAGCATGCAATTGGACTTGCTTGTGAGGCTACAGGCGAAAGCAATAAGGAGTTTGTTCCGAAAACTGTTGATGACATCGTTGCTGAATTGGAAAAAAAATGCGCAGAAGGTTTGGAAAAAACCATTCCCAATGTGGAAACAATTCAAGATGTCGTGGAGAAGCATCTGATGAAGGACGGCAAATTTGAGATCGCCAAGGCCTACATTCTTTATCGCGGAAAACAAGCTGAAAAACGGGATGAGAAAAAGGAAAAACTTGTCCAGCAATTCGAGAAACATTCCATGAAAGTCATCAAGAGTGATGGAAAAAAGGAATTGTTCGAGATAGGCAAAATCAAAGCCGTGTTTGATCGCAGCGTTCAGGGATATGAAGAGTTCTGCAAATTTGAGGATTTGCTGGAGGCTTTCAAAAGAAACATTGTCGATGAAATAAAAACTTCTGACATCAATAAGCTTTTGGTGAAGACATGTATCGATTTGGTCACGGTTGAAAACATCCATTGGCAGGAAGTGGCCGGACGCATAGCGCTGTTCAATTTGTACAAAGAAGCTATCAGAAACAGGGGCATCAAGCATGATGATGTGTATTCTCCTGAGGCGGTGCTGGCACTTTTTCATGAGTATGTTGAAAAAGGGCTGTATGCCAAGGAGCTGCGCGAAACCTATAGCGACGAGGAGATTCTTTTGGCAGCCGCTAGCATCGATAAAAATCTTGATCTGACTTATGGATACACCACCGTGCTTTCATTGCAAAAAAGATATCTCTTGAATCCGAACAAAATCATCAAGGAGCTTCCGCAGGAAATGTATTTTTTTGTCGGACTTTTCATGGCGATGCCGGAACCGGCGGAGACCAGGGTCCAAGCTGCGATTGAAATGTACAAAGCTTGCGCGGAGCAGAAAGTTTCTCTGGCCACTCCGTCGCTCATGAATGCGCGCACGACATTCCATCAACTTTCCAGTTGTTTCAAATTGAACGTGGACGATGATCTTCGCGCTATCTATCATTCCATAGAAAACATCGCGCAGATTTCCAAATTTGGCGGAGGAGTCGGAGTTTATCTTGGAAACATCAGAGCGAGAGGATCTGCCATTCGCGGTGTGATGGGAATGAGCGGGGGAGTGAATCCTTGGGTGAAAGTCATCAATGACACAGCTATCGCAGTCAATCAACTTGGTTCGCGCTTGGGAGCAATTTCAGTGACTCTTGATATTTGGCACCACGATATCTATGATTTTTTGGATCTGCAAACTGAAACCGGCGACATCCGCTCGAAAGCGTTTGATATTTTTCCTGCCATTTCTGTTCCTGATTTGTTCATGAAAAGACTTCAGGCGAATGAGGACATCACATTGTTCGATCCACATGAAGTGCACAAATTGCACGGCAGATGTTTGCAGGACACTTTCGGAGAAGAGTTTGAAAAATTCTATGAGCTTCTGGAAAAAGATGAGAGGATCCAAATGAAAAAAACAGTTTCAGCCAAAGAGATTTTCAAGAAATTTTTGAAGGTCGTGGTGGAAACAGGCATGCCATATGTCTTTTTCCGTGACACGGTCAATCGCTTGAATCCGAACAAACATGCGGGAAACATTTATTCTTCGCAGCTTTGCACTGAGATTTGTCAGAACACTTCCGCTTCAAAATTTGTTGAGGAAACTTTGGAAGATGGAAAAATCTTGATCAAATATGAGCCCGGAGACACAGTGGTTTGCAATCTCGCTTCGATCAATGTGGCCAAGGTGAACACCAAGGAAGAGATTGAAAAGATTCTGCCTATTGCGATGCGTATGTTGGATAATGTGATCACGCTCAATTACTATCCAATTCAGGAAGCAAAAAGAACTGCCATGAGATATCGTAGCGTCGGGTTGGGATATTTGGGACTGGCTGAATATTTGGCGACTCAGAAAATTTCTTATGATTCATCTGAGGCGCGAGAAATCACAGACAAACTTTTTTCAAAATATGCATTGGCAACTTATCGCTCATCAGTTGATTTGGCCAAAGAGCGAGGGGCGTATCCTCTTTACAAGGGAAGCGAATACGACAACGGAAAAATTTTGGGAAAGGATGAGAAATGGTTTGTTGAAAACACGGAAGATGGCGAAGCCTGGAAAAAACTTTTTGCCGACATGAAAGTTTCCGGCGTGCGCTTTGCTTACAACACTGCGCCTGCACCCAACACTTCCACTGCCGGCGTGGTCGGAACAACGGCTGCTCTGCTTCCGATCTATAAGAAATTCTTCGTGGAGACGAACCTTTCAGCGCCGACCGTCCGTGTGGCGCCGAAACTTAGCAAGGAAAATTTCTGGTATTACAAGGAATACATCAACATGGACATGAATGAGGTGATTGATATGATGGCAGTTTTGTATAAATGGATCGACCAATCGATTTCCTTTGAATGGATGATTGATCCTTCGAAAGTTTCTCCTGCTCAACTTTATGAATATTACATCAAGAGTTGGAAAGGCGGGATCAAGACTGTGTATTATGTGCGTAGCCTTTCCGGGGAAGTGAAGGATAATTGTGTGAGTTGCAGTGGTTAGCACAATATTATTTGATGTTTGCATTACCGCGAAGAATGTAAATTTTTTCTGCGAAGTTGACTCGAACCCTATATTTTCTTTTTGAATTTTTTCGTAGGACACTACCCGCCTCGACTCGCAAGACGATTTGCTCGTCGATGCGAGGCGGGCAAGGTACAAAAAAATTCAAAGAAAAAATGGATTCTCAGACAGTTAACTTCTCGAAAAAATTTCATTCTTCACTTACGGACTTATGAGAATATTTTGCTTAGATAATATAAATAAAAAAATATGAATGAAAAAATTAAAATGAATTTGATGTTCAATCCTGAAGGCAACGACGATGTTGCCGCGAGAACTATCATCAAGGGACAGACTACAGGACTATTCAATCTTAATGCGGTGAAATATTCTTGGGCGAAATCACTCTATCAAGTGATGATCGGAAATTTTTGGGTGCCGGAAAAAGTTTCAGGGCTCAAAGATGACGCCCGCATGTTCCACAGTGATCTTTCAACTGAAGAGCAACGAGCTTATAAGGGCATTCTATCGTTCTTGATATTTCTTGATTCGATTCAGACGGTCAATTTGCCGCACCTGTCAGACTACGTGACTTCTCCGGAGGTCAATCTGATCTTGGCCATCCAGGCTTATCAGGAGGCGATCCACTCGCAATCGTACGCGACAATTTTGGAAACTATCGTGGAGAGCAAAGAGCGCGACGAGATTTATTATTTTTGGCGAACTGATGCGATGCTATTGGAGAGGAATAAGTATATTGGACAAATATATGAAAATTTCATCCAGGACAAATCCGACGAGAATTTTTTCAGGGCGATTGTGGCCAACTTTTTGTTGGAGTCGATCTATTTCTACAACGGTTTTGCTTTTTTCGACACACTTGTTGATAAGATGAAAATGCTGGCAACCGGAAGAATGATCGCCTACATTCGTCGAGACGAATTGACGCACATCACCATTTTTGCAAATATTATCAGGGAAATACGCTCGGAATTTCCTGAAATATATAGCGAGGAAATCATAAGAGAAATGATGTCAGTGGCAGTTTCCCAGGAAATAGAGTGGAGCGCTCACATCTTGGGGGATCGGATTCCTGGTATGAACGGGCAAACCACCAAAGATTATACCGAATGGTTGGCAAACAATCGTCTTGCTATGTTGGGAATCGGACCTTTGTATTCTGACGCTGTCACAAATCCATACAAGCATCTGGATCGTTTGCAGGATGCTAATGGTGACAAGAGCAATTTCTTTGAGAGCACGGTTGTCAATTACACGCAATCGAGCAGTATGAATGGCAGCTGGGATTTCTAGGCAGGCCGCAAAAAAACAATATTGTCTGAGATAGGTTGGTTGGGAATTAATTTCTTCTTGAGATGCGTATAATTTGCTGATATGATATAATTTCATTGTTAATTTTTTAATAGAAGGAAATATGAAGAAAAAGGTGCTCGTGGCGGCTGTGATTTTGGCAGCTATTGCTCTGGGTTATTCTCTGAGCAGATCAAAATCAGTCAATGCTCCGTCAGGCAAGGAGATTGAAGCTAATAAAAAAGTTACTGAAAGTGCAAAAAAGCCAGAAGAACAAGCTAATAATTCAAATAACAACAAAGCGATGGAACTTAAAATCGAAACGACTCAACAAGGAACAGGAGAACGAACAATCAAAAAAGGTGACATGATTTCTGTTCACTACACTGGAAAATTGACCAATGGAACTAAGTTTGATTCAAGCTTGGACCGTGGAGTACCCTTTGAATTCCAGATAGGACAAGGCATGGTGATTCAAGGATGGGAAGAGGGTTTCATTGGAGCTAAGGTGGGTGAGAAGAGAACTTTGACAATCCCAGCAGAAATGGGATACGGTTCTCGCGACATGGGAACGATCCCCGCCAACTCAACTCTTATCTTCGATGTTGAAGTTATGGGAATCAAATAGTTTTCAATTGTTTGTTTGAAAAATCTCTCCCCTGGCGGAGAGATTTTTTTTGTCTGATATGTTAGAATATAGACATAATTTCATTTAGTTAAAACATCTATGGAAGAAAATAAAAGTTTTGATTTGGGTCAATGGTCTGAGCCGAAAAATGTTTTCATATTGCTTGGCATGATCATCTTCGGTGCAATTGTCATCTTTTCAATTTTGCGCGATGAGATTTTCGAGGAATCGGAAAATCAAGTTTCAATTACCGGTCAGGGGAAGGTTTCATATCAGCCAGACACCGCCAATATTGCACTGGGAGTGCAGATTGACCGACGTGCGACTTCCGAACAAGCCATCAATGAACTTAATGAGCGCATTGCAAAAATAATTTCCTCCCTGGAGCAAGCTGGAATTTCCAAAGATGATATTGAGACAAAAAATTATTCATTGCAGACGCAATATGACTATAAGGATGGAACTCAAACTGTGGCGGGCTATGATGCGAACCAACGATTGATCGTTAAGGTGAGAAATATCCAAACTGAAAAAGAAAAAGTCGGTAATGTTGTCTCTGTTGCCAGCCAAGCTGGTTCAAATCAGATGTTGGGTGTCACCTTTGAAACTGCTGATGTTGGTGAAATGAAGCAAAAAGCTAGAGTTTTGGCCATCGAGGATGCGCGCAAAAAATCAAAAGCGCTGGCCGATGCAGCCGGCATAAAATTGGGCGAAATTACCGGATGGTATGAGAATGATTTGTCCTCACCTGAAAATCCCGTTCCATATGGGATGGGAGGGCAGGATTTGGTAGAAAAAAGCATGGCTGCAACTCCGCAGATTCCAAGCGGAACCGAGGATGTCATCGTGGAAATAAGTTTGAACTATGATGTTGAATAGCTACGAACTTTTCCACAGTTTTCTAAAAAAGGCCATCAAATTGGTCTTTTTTCTTTTTAAATTTAGTGTATAATGACAAATGACCTTAAAGAGTTAATCATCAAAAGTTTAAAAATATATGCAAATAATAGAAAATGAGATCATAAAAACATTAGAAATTTTCGATATTCTGGAATTGCCTGAGGTTGAAAAAATCCAACACATTAAAAACTTGAAAAGCGCTTTGTTGATGGATATGGTGGCCGAGGCTTTCGCTGAAAAGGGGCAGGGAATGGATGATGCCAGTTTCACACAGGATGACGTGGAAGACTTCATGGCTGATAATTATGACGAAGGAGAAATTGAAGAGATTTTATCGCGTGTTTCTCGTGACGTAGTAGTGGAATATTTTTCCAAGATTTTGAAAAATGTGCCAGAGGATAAATTGGAAAAAGTGAACGATATTTTGACGGCAAAGTTTGAATAACAGTACGCAAAATATAATATACAATATATAATATACAATATACAAAAGAATTTGACGGGTATCTAAATAATTATCTAAATAATAAAAATATGCTATACGACAAATCACGGATTGCAGCTTTTGAACCCGAAGAAGACGAAGATGATGAGGATTGCGGCGACTTCGGCTGCTAGTTGAAGATATACAATAAGAAAGAGCTTCCTATTATAGGCGAGCTCTTTTTTGTTGAGGGCAAATCGCATTAACCGACTTTGATAAAAGAAAAAAGCAAAAAAGAAGTATTAATGTTTGTTGCCGTTGTCGATAATACCCTTGGGGTATTTGACATGTAAAACCTGGCGGGTGTAATATACCGGGGTAGGGTATAGATAAAATTTCCAATTTCTAAATCCCAATTTCCAATAATGCCTTGCTTTGCAAGACTGGAAATTTTTCGATTACTATGTGTGAACAACTAATTCCACCAGATAATTTCTAATCAAGGAAAGCTTTATTTTTTAGCCTAAAAAGCTAAGAAGCTAATGCCTAAAAAGCTATGATCAGTGATCCTTTTCAAAATGCGCTTGAACAATTGAGGGAAGTTCAGGAGTTGGTCAAGATCGATAAGAACATTTTTGCGCAGCTGCAAAATCCTCAAAGGGTGCTGGAGGTTTCTATCCCGGTGAGAATGGATGACGGAAATATCAAAGTTTTCACAGGTTACCGCTCTCAGTTCAATGACGCGCGTGGACCATTCAAGGGTGGGATAAGATTCCATCCTAATGTTAGCATTCCAGAAGTGAAAGCTTTGAGCGCGTGGATGACCTGGAAGACAGCTGTGGTGAACATTCCGTTAGGAGGAGCAAAAGGCGGAGTCATTGTGGATCCTAAAAATCTTTCAGTGGGTGAGCTTGAGAGATTGTCACGAGGATACATGCAGGGCATATATAAATTGGTCGGACCTAATTCGGATATTCCTGCGCCTGATGTCTACACTGATGCTCGAGTGATGAGTTGGATGATGGACGAATACGAGAAACTTACGGGCACACATTCTCCGGGCATGATCACTGGAAAGCCTCTTAGTCTCGGAGGTTCGTTGGTGCGCGATTACGCCACCGCTCAAGGAGCATTCTACGTCTTGCAACGAGCAGCTAAAAAAATGGGTCTCAGAAAAGATGCGTCCGTGGCTATTGAAGGGTTTGGAAATGCCGGTTCGCACATGGCGGAAATAATGCAAAATCATGGATACAAAATCATTGCCGTGAGCGATTCGCATGGCATGACGGTCAATTGCATGGGACTTGATATTGTTGATCTTAAAAAATTCAAGGAAAAGACAGGGTCAGTGGTTGGTTATGGCGGTGGCGAAGATGTGAAAAATCCAAGTTGCATGTCACAAGATGCTGATATTTTCATTCCGTCAGCTCTCGAAAACACTGTTACAATTGAAAACGTTGAAAGCATCAAGGCAAAACTTATCGTCGAGGTTGCCAATGGTCCGATAACTCCTGAAGCTGACGCAGTATTGACTAAGAAAAATATCTTGGTCGTGCCTGACATCTTGGCTAACGCCGGCGGAGTGGCTGTGAGTTATTTTGAACAGGTTCAAAACGCTTACGGTTATTATTGGAAGGAAAAGGAGATTTTGGAAAAACTGGAAGAGTTGATGGTCAGCGCCTTTGATAAGGTTTGGGAAGAAAAAATGCGTCATTCCACGACGATGCGTCTGGGCGCTTATGCTCTTGCAGTCAAACGTGTCGCTCAAGCTATGAAAGACAGGGGACGAGCGTAAAATCTATAAAAAATAGCTACCATTTCTTATGGTAGCTATTTTTGCTTAGAAGTGCATAATAGGTGCATATCTATTTCTGGTGAAGAAAAATTCTCGCTGGCAGTAGTAAAGAATATATGCGAAAGAACTTTTTGTAATGTTTGACACTGTGATTTCATGCAATCGCGTAAGTCCTAAATTATATGCCAAAGAAATCAAATTCATCTAAAAAGGGCAGATCAAAATTTTTTCATTTTAAGCAGGTAATGCTTGGAATTTTTGATGCTTTCATTATCCTCATGCTTTTAGGTGTAGGTGTAGTGGCCTGGGCTTATTATAGTCTTACTCCCGCCGCCAGCCAATTGGCTGAAAGAAAAATTTCACAGACGTCGATTATCTATGATAGGACAGGCGAGCATGTGCTGTATGAGATGCATGGCGAAGAGAATAGGAAGATTTTGGATCACGATCAAATCCCTGATGTGGCTCGGATGGCCACCATCGCCACTGAAGATGCTAATTTCTATGAGCACATAGGAATTGATCCGCTTTCAATTGCCAGGGCTGTGAAGGTTAACATTGAAAATAATGGCATCAGGCAAGGAGGTTCCACCATTACTCAACAACTTGCCCGCAGCGCTTTCCTTACTAAGGAAAGAACCTTGAAAAGAAAATTCTTGGAAGCCATTTTTGCTTTGAAAATCGAACGTCACTATTCAAAGGATGAAATCCTGGATCAATATCTTAACGAAGTTCCCTATGGTGCCAATGCTTACGGACTTGAAACTGCCAGTGAAACATATTTCAATAAGTCTGCAAAAGATCTGACTCTTGATGAAGCTGCTTTTTTGGCAGCTCTTCCGAAAGCACCTTCCTATTATTCGCCATACAACACACATGCTGGCGACACTAAAGCTCGTCAGAAATATATTTTGGAGCGCATGGGTGATTTGAAACTTGTCAGCAAGGCTGAAGTTGAAAGCGCTTTGGCAATCGATACGCTTTTTAAAATTAGAAAACCTTCGCAACCGATCGTTGCTCCTCATTTCGTTTTCTACGTGCTGGAGCAGTTGGAAGAAAAATATGGCAAAGAATTTGTGCAGACCGGTGGGTTTGAGATTTTTACGACTATTGATCTTGAGATGCAAAAATTAGGCGAAGACGTGGTTGCCAGTGGAGCCCAGAAAAATATATCTCGTGGAGCCACCAACGCCGCGCTTGTTGCAGTCAATCCAAAAAATGGTGACATTCTGACCATGGTCGGAAGCAAAGACTTCTATGACAAATCAATTGACGGTCAGGTGAACATAGCCACCTCACTGCAACAGCCAGGATCGTCTTTCAAGCCCTTCGCCTACGCGACTGCTTTTGAAGAAGGCTACCAGCCTGAAACTAAGATCCTGGATGCGCCGACAAATTTTGGACCTGACGGATCCGGAAGAAATTATGTCCCAAGGAATTACGACGGAAGATTCCATGGACTTTTGACGATGCGCGAAGCCTTGGCGCAATCACTCAATATCCCAGCCATTAAGACGCTATATTTGGCAGGCATTGATGATACGATCGCCATGGCTCATCGACTTGGAATAACCACGCTTAACGAAAGGAATCGCTACGGACTTTCTTTGGTGATTGGGGGAGGCGACGTGAAATTGATTGACATGGCCAGCGCCTTTTCTGTTTTCGCTAACGACGGGATCAAGAATCCTGCGCGCAGTATTTTGAAAATTACAGATAGGAAAGGAAGGATTATTGAGCAGAACGAACTTAATCCTGTCAGGGTTTTGGATCAACAAATAGCACGTAAGATAGATTCGATTCTGTCTGACAATAAGGCTCGCACACCCATTTTTGGACCGAAAAGCCCCCTTATCATGGATGATGGACGGCCGGTGGCAGCTAAGACTGGAACGACACAGGAATTTCGCGACGCTTGGACTGTCGGTTTTACTCCTCAAATTTCAGTGGGTGTTTGGGCTGGAAACAATGACAATCGACCAATGAGGGGTGGCAGTGACGGAGTTTTTGTGGCGGCGCCTATGTGGAACGAGTTCATGTCTAAAGTTCTGGATGGGCAACCGGTTGAAACTTTTTTGGCATATGACACCTATAAACAAGATGAAAATTTATCCGAAAAGAAAATTGCCCAAGCGGGTCCTTTAGCAAAAGTAAGAGCAAAAATAATATATTATAACAATAAGACTGGAAAGATAGTTTCTGAAAAAAAAGCCAAAAAAACTGATCCGAGCAAAATTGAAAAAAGAATCGAATATATCCCATTGGAAGGCGCTGATAATATAAGTGCTTCCAGTAGTGGCTCAGAGACTTTCGACATCGCCCTGCCAAGTCCAAGCGATCCAATGTATAAACAGTGGGCGGGGCCACTGCCGGATTCAAAAAATTAAAGTTAAGAGCCGCCTTCCGATGTTACGAAAAGCGGCTCTATTTTTTTTGAATCCTAAGCTTTTAGCAGAGCGCAGAGATTAGCCCCGCACTTATTGCTACAAGCCCCATGGAACCAAGATGTCTGAATGCGCTTGGTCCCTCTATTGCCAAAGCCGCTCCTCCGATGGCACAAAAACATATGACCATCAGAATCGGAATTGCTTTGTTTTTGCTCTGTAGAAATCGTCTGAACACCGGATCCTCCTTAGTCAAACTGTTCATTTTCCTTGGCTGATTCCAGCTTCGGAAGTGTTGGAAATAAAGACATCCCTATTGGAAGCGAGACAAATACCATAGCCAATAAAAGGCTTTCTGCTAAGTCTAATATGTGTGATAGCACTCCCTATTTTTCCTCCTTGATTTAATTTTAAAACTACCCATCAGTATGCACTGTAATTGATGATTTGTCAATTATCAACGCTTATGCTAGCGTAATTGTATATGAATAAATCAATCAGACCATTTTTGTACTTCCTAATAATTATCTGTGCTGTTGTTGGCGGATATTTTTTGGCTGACCGCTCAGGATTGTTGCCTGACGGAAAAATAGAATACATCAAATCGATTGAAGAAATAAAAGAAGATCAAAAAGTTGAAATAGTTGCTGAGCAGAAAACTGTGCAAGATCAGACGGTTCAAGACGAAAAAAAAGAACTGGAAATTGTTGCTCAAGATGAAAAAGCAGCCGCAACTCCAGTTCAGGAGGAAAAAATAGAAGAGAAGATTGTTGAAGAGAAAGAGTCTGATGAAGAAAAAGAGACGAACGGCGAAGTTGGAAAAATAGTTGATAAGTTGATGTCTGGCGGATTTCAAAAATCTTCCGGCAGGGATATTGATACGATCATAGTTCATTCCTCCTATGATGCGCTGGGAAGCGATCCGTATAGTATTTCTGGAATCATTAAGGAATATGAGCAATACGGGGTTTCTGCTCATTATCTGATCGGAAGAGATGGCATCATCTATCGTCTTGTAAAAGACGAAAATATCGCCTGGCATGCCGGAGTCAGCACAATGCCGGACGGTCGCACCAATGTGAACAATTTTTCCATAGGAGTTGAAATGGTGAATAAGATGGACGGAAAATATACTAGCGAGCAATATGAAGCTCTGAATATCCTGATTGGTAGCCTGAAGAAGAAATATCCGATCGAAAATATTCTCGGCCATGACGACATAGCGCCCGACAGAAAGACAGATCCGTGGGGAATAGAGTGGGAGAAAGTAAAAAAATAAATCTAAAATCTCAAATCTAAATTCCCAATAAAATCCTAAAATCCAAATGTCTAAATTTGGGAATTGGGACTTAGAGCTTTATTTGTCATTTGTCATTTGGATTTTGGATTTAAAATCTTTATCATAAACACATGAATCTGATCATATCGTTAGATGTCAATGATATCAGTCTTCAATTAAAGGATGGTCGCAAGATTGTTGGCGAGCTTGCCTGGTCAGATGAGTATACGCTTAGCGAAATGCTTCTTCCTAATGTCGACAAACTTCTCAGACAAAGCAAAGTTTCTAAAAATCAAATTTCCAAAGCTTCCGCCAAAATTTCAAAAGGCTCAGGTGTTACTTCCACAAGAATCGTGCAGACAGTGGTGAAGGCGTGGAACGCGGGGAGCAGCTTCTCAGCTTCTTAGGCATTAGCTTCTTAGGATGGTTATGTGCATTTTCTAAAAAGCTAAAAAGCTAAGAAGCTAAGGCCTGAAAAGCTAACTATTGCATAAACTGATTTTTTGTGCTATACTTAAAAAGTCATAGAGGATGGGTGATAAGCCCGTCCTCTTTCTTTTTCTAAAACAAAAAAATGGAAAGCAAAAAACAAAAAAAGGCTCAAACAAGCAGTGATTGGAAGAAAATAGTCCAAGTTTTTGTGGGCGATGTTCTGGCCAGGGTCACGGACAATGTGAACCAAAAAGTGCACGTCTGGATGAAAAATTTCAAGCGGCGCGCAATCGGATCTGTTTTGATGCTGCTTGGTGCGACATATTTTCTGACTGGCCTTTCTGATTATGTCAGCAGTTTGTTTGGGAAAGATTTCCCAGGCTTCGGCTCTGGGTTAGTAGGCTTGGCTGTCGTTGCAATAGGCTACCTGATGAGTAGGGATTTAAAATAATTGCAGGTTACCAAGTAAATAATTTAATAAATAATAAATAATAAATAAGATTATAAGTGAATTACTTTTGTACATTTGTATATTTGTAAAAATTTGTAATTTGTAGAATTAAAAAAATGAACACGAAAAAAGCCAAAAAAGTTGTGAAGAAAAATGTCAAAGTTGCCAAGGCTAAAGGTGATCAGCTTAAAGCTATGGCTAAAAGTGAATACGCTAAATTGAAGAAAGACATGAACATTTCTCCAGCTAAAGCCAAGGAATTGGAGAAAAAAGCGATCAAGGAGTATGAGAAAGTGAAAAAGCAGATGGAAAAAACTGCCAAGCAGGCAGAAAGTTACATGAAAAAAAATCCAGGAAAATCAGCTCTGATTTCAGCTGGAATAGGCGCCGCTTTGGCAGGCGCAGCAGCATTGATGATGTCAGGCAAAAAAAATTCTAAAAAACGTAAGTAATTTGGAACAAATGGGGAGAAGGTCAGTTATTTGCAAAAACCGCTTTGGGCGGTTTTTGTTTTGACAAAGTATTTGGGATCATACGCAATATATGGTTCCATAGAAAACGGCTGCATTTTTTTTGTTTTACTGTTTTCTTTTTGGCCAACAATTACGACAGTAATTCTTGAGTCCTTGACCATAGATCTCGGTCAAGGACGTGCTCAAAAAGGAAA
>CAZAJN010000006.1:0-4649 GCA_964485555.1 uncultured Bdellovibrionales bacterium | reverse complement strand
CGAAGCTATACTTTTAAAAAGCTGACTATTTTAGTCAGCTTTTTTGTTTTTTAAAATCCGTATTTAAAAATCAATTTATAATAGTAGTTGTTGGATTTTCGTGGTAAAATTGAGGCATTAAAGAGCTGGATGTATGCAAAAACAAATTCAAAAAATATTAATATTTTCGATGTGCTTTTTAGTGTTACCTGGATTAGTAATGGCGGAGGATAAATTACTGCTACAATCTGACTTGGAATATATCGGAGCATTTAAGGTTCCAAAAGGAAACCTTGGGGGAGCCTCCCTGGGAACAACCTTGAATAATGGAGGTAGTGGTTTGGCTTATAATGCCACTAACAATACTTTGATTATGAGCGGCCCAAAATCAGAGAGATTATTAACTGAAATAAATATTCCAACACCAATTATTAGTGGCAATTTAGGTGATTTGAATACGGCTATAACAATACAATCTCCAGTCGATATTGCAAATTCAAATTGGGACAATCTCAAAATTGATAAAACTGCCATTGCTAATGGCGGTCGTGTTGGTGGATTTCTTTTTTATAATCAAAAATTAATAGGTAGTGCTTACGCGTATTATGATGCTAACTACGAAGCCGCACTTTCTCATTTCATAGCTTCACCTAACTGGATTAGTTCTGGAACGCAATTTGAAGGTATGTATAGAGTTGGCAATTCTCCGATAGGGGGAGTAAATGGCGGTTTTGTTGGTGGTTATATGGCTAATATTCCTGCGGCATGGCAGGCTGATTTCGGCGGACCAGCATTGACGGGACAAGCCGCTCTTTCAATCATTACGAGAACTTCATATGGTCCGTCAGTTTCTGTTTTTGATCCAGATGCAATCGGAATTTTGGATCCTGTTCCTGCAAAAATGATTGTGGGTTATCCATCAACACATCAGACCCTGGGTACATATGGCGGTACTAGTTTGAATTTTAATATGGGCACTGCCGTCAATGGCGTCGTTTTCCCAGAAAGAAGCAGGAGCGTTTTATTTTTTGGAAGACATGGTTTGGGTTATACGGGACTCGGTGATGGATGCTACGGCTTTGGAACATCTATATACGAGGAACAAGGTCGAACGGCTTCTAGTGTGCCAAATACTTGTGATGGGGTGACGATAACTGGTGAAAACTTGTGCTGTTATGATCCATCTAATTCGGAAAAAGGAAATCATGCGTATCCATACGTGTATAGGATTTGGGCATATGATGCGAGTGATTTGGCGAAAGTTGCCAATGCAACAATAAATTCAACTACTGGACAGCAGTATGAACCCTGGGAAATAATGCCATACGCAATCTGGAATATAGATTTGTCCTTTAGTCCATCAAGTGGCATACGTGATATCAAGGGTATTGCTTACGATAATCAATCTCAACGCATATATATCACACAAGGCTCTGCTGATGTGATCGGGTTTGATAATTATCCAGTGATTCATGTTTTCAAGGTTGTTGCTGCGAATGACATTTCTGCACCTTTCGCGCCGAGTGGACTTAGCGTAATATAGATGGACGGAGCAGTATCATATATCAATTAATTTTAAAATGAAATTTGCAAGGTTGTATTTAAAATACTAATAAATATATTATAATAGAAAATATAAGAACGGATTTGTTACGTAGCATGTTACGTAACATGCTACGTAACAAAATGCAAAAACAAATTCTTAAAATATTTTTATTGCTCCTGGTGTTTTTGATAGTGCCTCACTATGTTTTAGCGGCGCCGGTAATTTCAGACACCATCGGAAGCATTATTGATGATCAGGCTGTTTTGATAAACGGAAATGGCTTCGGAATCAAGGCTGAGGCATCTCCGATCGCAAATACGAATTTTGATTCTGAAATTTCCGGGCAGGTGCCAAGTGGCTGGCTCTCTCCACAGTCGAATGATTGCTTGGTGAATGGAGTTTTTTCTCGCGGATCGAAATCTTTGGACTGCGGTGTGAGCAATTGGATGGGCGCGGAGTATTTTCCGCGAATTTCTTTGGATTTAGGAAGGGATATAGGCACTAATAGTTATTTGTATTTCACGCTTTGGCTGTATTTGAGCGAGCCGCAAACACAGATCAATTGGAAGGGACCGCTGCTCAGTTCCAGTATGAGTCCCAGCTATTGGGTCAATACTAGTCCGACCACCAATAATGCCACCGGAATCGGTTCCTGGTACGATCCGAATTATTCACCCGATCCGCGCTGGTTTAATACCGCGATAGCAATTCAATACTCGCAAGATAACAATCCTGTTTTTAATTATTGTACGGCTGGAAATGGATCAGCCACAGATTCTTATTTGTTTGGACAGTGGCAACGGATTGAATATACGATAAAAACTTCCTCCGCCCCTGCAGTTAATGATGGCTTCGTGAAAGTTGAAAGATTGGGAAAAGCAACACCAGCTACAGATGCCACAGGTTGCATCACACATGGAAACTCATCTGATCCTTGGAGATATTTTTCTTTGCCGCAAGGAATAACAAACATCGCAAGCACCCCTTTTAGTATGCAGATGTTTTTTGATGATTTATATATCGATAATTCCTTGGCGAGAGTCGAGCTTTGCGACGCATCTTCGTGGTCAGCGCGGACCCATTGTGAAATTCAAAAACCAACGGCATGGTCGGATAGTCAAATAGGAATCACCTTGAATCAAGGAGAATTTTCAAACGATGATAATGCTTATTTGTACATAATGGATGAAAATGGAAATGTTAACGAGGATGGTTATGTCATTAGTTTCATTGATAATATTGCGCCGTCTGCACCGACAGGATTAGGAGTGGAATAATTCAAGTATAGTGTATTTGGTATTATGTATGGTGAATAAATACAAGAGGTGCAAAATGCACAAAGGTTCATAGGGTAGAATAAAAGATACTAAATACTAAATACCAAGATACTGAATACAAAATACTAAACACTAAACACTAATATTAAGTACCAATAAAAAGTGGTATAATTAAAAAATGATAAAGTCAGTACTAAAAACTTTTCTTTTTCTTGTGGTGTTTTTTATATTGCCTAATTTCGCAAATGCGGCTGTTGTTTTTGAGACTGATTTTGAAGATGTGCAGGATTGGGTGATGCCTCGTCCTCCTAAAGGTCAGACAATAGGTTATTCTTGGGAGATTGATGATGGTACAGACAATATGCCACCGCCAAAAAGAAATGACGGCACGCAGCTCTATGATTTATACAGGGTTGGCGCATCTTTATTTGATGCCCCTTATGCAACTGATGCATATGAAATTGGTGATACATATGGAAGAAGTGGTGGAAGAGGGCTTTTGTATAATGAAGAAGTGTCTGGCTGTTACGATACCGCTTGCTATACTGGTGGATCTCCAATGGAAGTTTGGCTTGGGGAGCAGGGATATAATGATTTGTATGTGCGATTTTATCTTAAATATCAGGCAGGTTGGAAATGGTCTGATCCGGCAGTGGCTGCAACTCCTGGGGCTATAGAAAAAATAATGAAAATCGTCAGGTTTAATGGAACTCCTGGTGATGGAACTATGGGCGGGCCATATAGTGATGATGGAAATTTGATGCCGGTTTGGATTCCTACTTGGTATCAATATCTTACTGTAACGCCGAGCTACACGATGCTTAATAGTCAAGAGCGCTATCTTCCTGATTACACCACTAATGCTTTCACTACAAATGAGCTTTACACTCAAACACCTTCATACTATCCGGTTGCTCCTCCACTGCTTACTGAATACAATCCCGATCATCAGGCACGCAGTGTGTTGTGGCCAACCGATGCTAATTGGCATAGTTATGAATTTCGAGCAAGGCTTAATGATGTCCCTGGTTTTTCTGAGGGTGGAATGGTTGAGATTTGGATTGATGGTATAAAAGTTTTTTCCAGAGGAAATATCACCTGGGTGAAAGCTGGTGGTGACATGTTGCGTGGTTGGAATCTTGTGACAGTGTTGGATAACGCTGATTTGACTGCTTTTTCATTGGCGGAACATGTCACGCAGCGTAAATATCTTGATGACGTGGTCATAAGCACAAACTATATTGGTCCTGATTATATAGTGGGAGGGGTTGATTCCATTGCACCTGCTGCACCGGTTGGATTAGGTGTGGAATGACTTTAGTATAAAGTATTTGGTATTATGTATGGTGTATAAATGCAAGAGATGCAAAATGCACAAAGGTTCATAGGGTAGAATAAAAGATATGAAATACGAAATACCAGATACTGAATACTAATACTAAGTACTAATAAAAAGTGGTATAATTAATAAATGATAAAACAAATGCTGAAAACTTTTCTTTTTCTCGCGGTGTTTTTCTTGCCTAATTTTTCGCAGGCCGCAATTATCTTTGAGGATAATTTCAATGATTCTCCCGATTGGCAATCGGCGGAGTCTTATCCGAGCACGAATGCTGGTTGGCCAAACACTTGGAAAGATAAACCGGGTGGACCCTCACTGCCACCTCCGCAAAACTGGACGGCATACAGCGCAGCTATTCCAAGATGGGACAGGGGTCCAACTTGGAAATTGGATGCTGGCGGCGCTCGAAATTCCGGAAAAGGCATCACTTTTGCGGTTGAAGCTGTGCATGCTTGGGCGGGTGGTGGTCTGGATTTATATCTGGGAAATGTTGGATATCAAGAAT
>CAZAJN010000005.1:0-6135 GCA_964485555.1 uncultured Bdellovibrionales bacterium | reverse complement strand
TTTTCAAATTTCATTTAAAATTTAAATATATCAACAATCAAAACCCCGCCCCCTCGGCGGGTTTTAGATTGGGAAATATTTTTCACAGAATCGGAAGCTTTAAATGCTGATTTTGCATATTCGCCATCTGCCGGTAAGATCTTTGATTGTTTCGATCTTGGCTGAAGGCAAAATGCCGCTGACCAATTTTATGATCGGAGTTTTTTGTTCGGGAGAGATTTCAAAAAAGGCTGTAATTGATAGCTTGCGACCATCGACTAAATTCTTGATTTGTTTGAGCAGCTTTCTGTAATGCGCCAGTCCCGCTTCTGCGGAATACAAGGCAGATTTTGGTTCATATTTTTTCACATCAACAGGCGCGCTATCGTAAATTTCTTTTGAAAGATAGGGCAAGTTGGCAGTCAGAATCAGCTTTCTAGGCATTAGCTTTTTAGCGTTCAACTTTGGAAGTGCTGGTAGTAATAAATCTCCATGCAGAAATCTTACCTTAGTATCATGGGACCTCGCGTTTTTCTTGGCAACTTTCAGAGCCTCGCTGCTGATATCAGTTGCGTAGTACTTGATTTTGCTGGGCTGACACTGATCAGTGTCTTGTGCGATGTCACATGCTCCATGCTCCAGGGTGTGTGCGATGGCGACGATGATGCACCCGCTCCCTGTGCCCACATCAATAATGGTGCATGATTTTTTATTCATGATTCTTGATTCATGAATTGCTTGCTCTACCATAAGCTCGGTTTCTGGACGTGGAACAAGCGTGTGCTTGTTTATGATGAAGTTCAAACCATAAAATTCTTTATGTCTGGTGATGTGTGCAATTGGTTCTTGTTTCATCCTCCGTTCAAGCAGTAAGACTATTTTTTTATTTTGCGTCGCGGACAGTTCATAGTCTGGATTAGCTAAAACAAATTCTCTCGTTTTAGCGAGAGAATTTGCAATGATGATCTCGATATCGAGAAAATCAATTTTTTTTGAATATTGGGATGTAAGTTTTTTTATTGTTAGCATTACTCAGTTTTTCCCATCTTAAGTTTCATGTCTTCTTCATGCAAAGCTTCAATGATTGGATCAATATTACCATCCAGGATGCCTTCCATGTTGCTCCATGATTGTTTGATGCGATGGTCAGTGATGCGATCTTGTGGAAAGTTGTATGTCCTGACTTTCTCACTGCGGTCTCCGGTTCCGACTTGGCTTTTGCGGGCATCTCCAAGTTCCTTGGCTCTTTTTTCTTCTTCAGCTTGGAGAAGACGTGAGCGCAAAACCTTCATGGCTTTGTCTTTGTTTTTGAGTTGTGATTTTTCATCCTGACACGAAACGACAAGTCCTGTTGGGATGTGCGTGATGCGCACGGCACTTTTTGTCGTGTTAACAGATTGTCCTCCTGGGCCGGATGAACAGAATGTGTCGATTCTGAGATCGTTGTCATTGATGACCAATTCAACTTCTTCAGCTTCAGCCAGGACTGCGACAGTCGCAGTTGAAGTGTGGATGCGTCCTTGTTTTTCAGTTTCAGGAATTCTTTGCACGCGATGGACGCCAGATTCATATTTCATTTTTTGATAGACTGGGTTGGTTGGCTTGCCGTTTATTTCAAAGACAACCTCCTTGAATCCGCCCACTTCCGTTCGGTTTGAATTAAGAATAGCGATCTGCCAATTATTTTTTTCAGCGAATTTGGAATACATGCGGAACAGGCTGGCTGCAAAAAGTGAGGATTCATCCCCGCCTGCACCACCGCGGATTTCCACGATGATGTTTTTGTTGTCATTAGGATCTTTCGGCAAGAGCATGATTTCCAGTTCTTTTTCAATGCCTTCTTTTTGTTTGGCAAGTTCGATGTTTTCCTCCATGGCCATCTCTTTCATTTCAGGATCCTCATCGCCATTGATCATGGTGGCATTATTTTTCATGTCGTGATCAATTTTCTCCAATTTCTCAATTAGTGTCATCAATCCTTGCAATTCAGACTGACGTTTTCCCAATTCTGCCATTTTTTTGGCATCATTAAGGATCTCAGGTGAGCTGAGCTGAGCTGTTATTGATTCATATTCGTTTTTGACTGCGTCTAATTGAGTATTCATAGTCACTTGATTATATAGTATTTTTATCCTTCTGTAAAGGCGATATCGCTAGGAAATGAGTCGCGTAGCACATGCAATGTAACATGCTTGCCTCGGCGTAGTCTTGGCGAAGACGGGCTACGTAACAAAAGAAGAAGCCCTTTGTGCGGGCTTCTTCTTGAAAATGTGTGATAGCTATTTATTGGCTTCTTTTTTTGCTCTTGGAGCCTTCTTGGCTGAGCTTTCTTTCTTTACAGCAGATTTTTCAGCAAGTTTCTTGAAGCGATCAACGCGTCCCGTTGTGTCTAGCACCTTCTTTTTGCCAGTGTAGAACGGGTGGCAAGCTGAACATATTTCAACGTGCAATTCCTTTATTGTTGCGCCAGTTTCAAGAACTGCTCCACATGAGCAGATGATTTTAGCGTCGCTGTGATATTCTGGGTGGATTTTCTTTTTCATATATTCTAAGATTCTTTAAATTACGAAAATAGCGCTGTGTAAATTAAGTACCTAAATACCTTAGCACAAGGAAAAAGAATTGACAAGGGGTAAAGGCTGCGGTATACTGGTTCTTGTATTGCTAATTAATAAAAAACATATTTTTTCTTAGGTCGGTCCTGTTGCAGACAATGCAAATTCTGGCTTAATAAAGGGAAAAATAGGTGGCTACGGGGCTTGTAAGAGTCAGGTAGCATAAAGGAATGTGCAGCTTTGGCCTGGTAAGCAGGATTTGGCTGTGCAAAAAAATACATGGAAGACGCTAAATCAAAGGTTGCCGTTGAGGCGACAGAAGAAACACAAGAGCGAGAAAATTATTTCGCTTCTATTGATTTGTCTAAATTCGAGTTGAGTCTCGAAGAGATGATGAAAGCAGGTGTGCATTTTGGTCATCAGAAAGCTCGCAGAAACCCTAAGATGGATGAATACATCTTCACAACTCGCAAAGGAATCAACATCATAGACCTTCAAAAGACTCAGGAAAAAATCAAAGAAGCTTTGGATTTTATCCAGGCTGTTAAGAAAAGCGGAAAAAACATTCTTTTCGTGGGAACAAAAATTCAGGCCAAAGACCTTGTTCGCGAATTGGCAACAGCCACCGGAATGCCATTTGTGAGTGAAAGATGGCTTGGTGGAACTTTCACAAACTTCAAAGTTATCCGTGGACGAACAAGATATTTGGTTGATGGAGAAGCTATGTTGGAGCGAGGAGAATTCAAGAAATATACCAAATTCGAACAGATGAAGAAAATTGAAGAGCTTGAGAAGATGGAAAAGCGCATGGGTGGAATCAAAAACATGAACGATCTTCCAGGTGCAGTTTTTGCTATCAGTGTGAAAGAGGACAATTTGGCAATCACGGAAGCGCGAAAGATGGGAATACCTGTCATTGCAATCGCTGACACCAATGTTGACCCATCTTGTGTTGATTTTCCAATCCCAGCTAACGACGACGCAATTTCTTCTTTGAAGCTTATCTTGAGCTACGTATATAAGGCTGTTCAGGAAGCATAGCCAATGCGGAACATTGGAAATCTCAAATCTCAATTTCCAAATCCCAAACAAACATGAATAATCAATGTTTCAAATTTTAAAACATTAAAAATTCAAAACTTAAAAATATGTCAATGGAACTTATTAAGAAAATTCGTGAAAGAACTGGCGCAGGAATGGTGGCCATCAAAAAAGCTGTTGATGAAGCTGGTGGAAATGAAGAAAAAGCGATTGAAATTCTTCGAAAACAAGGAGACAGCAAAGCTGCCAAGAAAGCGGATCGCGAAACAAAAGAAGGAGTGGTTGTTTCATATATCCATTCAAACAAAGTTGGAGCATTGGTGAAGTTGCTTTGCGAAACTGACTTTGTCGCTCGCAATGATGAGTTCGTTGCTCTTGCCAAAGACATTGCGATGCACATCGCAGCAATGAGTCCGAAATTCATCAAGCCTGAGGATGTGCCAATGGAAGTTGTTGAAAAAGAGAAGGAAATCTGGCGCGCCCTTTTGGAACAGGAAAAAAAGCCTGTTGAAATGATGGAAAAAATCATGGTTGGCAAGGAAAAGAAATTCCGAGAGGAATCAGCGCTTTTGACTCAATCATTCGTGAAAAATCCAGAGATGACAGTCAATGAATTGATCGTGGCTGCTATTGGAAAAATGGGTGAAAAGATTGAAGTTGGTGAAATTTCCAGAATTGAATTGTAACAGCTGATTAAATTCGAGCCTTGATAGATTAATATAGGAAAAGCGATATGTATACATATTCAGTTCGCGTGTATAGCTGGGAATCTGCTCGCCAATGTCTGAGCGATCTCGAGCTTTCAAATGGTGATCAAGTTGTTGTCAAAGAAGATCTTTGCAATGAAATAGGGATCATCGAAGAAGGTGAGGGTACTACGAATGCCGAAAGAAAGACTGTCATTGTGAGAAAGGCAACAGAACGTGATTCGGATATGCTTGAGAAGAATAAGGAGAAAAAAGTTGAAATTTTAAAATTGAGCAAGAGTGAGATCAAGCGTCTGGAACTTAACATGAAGTTGGTTGATGTGCACATCAGTCTGGATGGCAGCAATGCCATAATTTTGTTTACGGCTGATGAGCGCGTAGATTTTCGCGAATTGGTGAAGAATCTTTCCAAGATCTTTCATCGCTCGGTGCGTATGCATCAGGTAGGTTCGCGCGATGAGGCGAGAAAGCTTGGGGGATGCGGAGTTTGCGGAAGGGATCTGTGTTGCCTGAGATTTCCTGGCAGTTTGCCAAGCATTTCAATTGACATGGCGCGCGTTCAGCAAGTGGCTCACAGAGGAAGTGAAAGGATTTCCGGAGTGTGCGGTCGTCTGATGTGCTGCCTTTCATATGAATCGGCGCAATATCAACAGATGCTGGCAGGAATGCCTGAACTTCGCAGCAGTGTGAAAACCAAAGATGGCAAAGGTGAGGTCATAGAGTTGAACGCATTGACGGGAGATGTTAAGATAAGGATGTCTGATGGAACGATCATGGTTGTTAAGAAGGAGGCATTGATTTAAATTCCATTTATCTAGAGTTTTTATTCCATGTTGAATTATATTCTGCCACCAATCATAATAGTTATCAGTGCGGCAATCTTGATCATGTTTCTTTTTCGCAAAGCTTCCGAGCTTCCCGAGCAGGAAATTGCAACAAGAGAGCCTGGCTCAAGTCGGAAGAAATTCTCTTTTATTTTTTCTGCTGCGGGTCAATTCGGTCTCAAGATTTTGGAAAGAATGATTCACAGGTTGAAATTGGGATCTTTGAAATTTCACAACATCAGCAATGATTGGTTTCAGTCTATAAGGGAAAAAAGACAGCAGAAATCAGTATTGGAGCGAGAAATGGTCAAAATTTCAGAGGAAAAGAATGTTGTTGCCGAGAGGCATGATTCAGTGGTCAGGGATGAGGAACTTCAAGACAAAAGAGAAATGCGTCCGATGATTCGAGAAGCAGTGGCTCGTCCTCAATCACAAATTCAGGTCAAGGAAAAGAACAAGTTGGAAGATGCTTTGATCAAGAGGATTGCAATAAACCCCAGGGATATTGAAGCTTATGAAAGACTGGGTGATTACTATTTGGAAAGCGCCAACATGCATGATTCGTTGGAATGTTTCAAGCAAGTGTTGAGGCTCAGCCCAACTCATCATAAGGCACGCCTGCGAATTCGTCGTCTTGAAAAAGCTTTGAAATAGAAAGCGCGCTACTATTTTAAAAATAGTAGCGAAAAAGGTGACATGAATTAAGAAATGTTATAAGATGTAGAAATGCCACCCTAGCTCAATGGTAGAGCTACTGTTTTGTAAACAGTGGGTTATCGGTTCAAATCCGGTGGGTGGCTCAGGGATAGTATTTTGTATTTAGTATTTTGTATTTAGTATTTTTCATACAATATACAAGATACTGTATACGATATACAGAGTCTCGGGTAGTTACCAAAGCGGTCAACTGGATCTGACTGTAAATCAGACGGCTTTCGCCTTCGGGGGTTCGAATCCCTCACTGCCCACATTGAGAATTAAAGAGCACCTTAAGGTGCTCTTTAATTTTTATTAATGGCAGTGAGGGAT
>CAZAJN010000004.1:0-11733 GCA_964485555.1 uncultured Bdellovibrionales bacterium | reverse complement strand
TGAGCCAAGCGCTTCAAGCACGGCTTTGGAAACATAATTTTCACTGGCAATAAGCTCCATGCCCTCTTGTTGGCGCTTCATTTCCCCGGTAATCAGTTCGTAAATTTTAGAATCTTGTTTTCTTAGATTTTTCATGGAAATATTCATTATATGAAATTAACTAAAATGTCCAACCGTTCATTGTTGCCATAATAAATAAAAAAGCCACAATTGAAATCACTACATCAAGAATATCTAAAAATCTCTTTCCAAATAATTCTTTTAAAAAAAATAATATGCAAAAAATCGCAGCTAGAATTCCAGGTATCCACAGTAATGCAGCAGTAAGTTTCACATCCGGACAGCGACTACTACCTATTAAAAAATCCGAATAACAATTAAATTTTTTTGAAATCAAAAGAAGAGAAATTTCTAAAATCATAAATGCACCAGGAAGCTTTAGGTGCAAATTTGTTTTGTAATTTATCATTTTTGTATGTTCTTTAAATACTCCCTCAATGCCAATTTATAACTTCGCATTGGATTTAGTTTTGTGTTGATCAGGCTTGAAACATATGGACGCGCGGCAGGTCGCGGAAATTCATCAGATGAAACAGGAATCACTTTGGTTTTAAGTTTCGCCATCTTATACAATTCCACAACTGCTTCATACCAGGTGCAAGCATCAGCATTTGAAACATGGAAAATTCCAAAAGGTTTTCCTGCCTCAATAATTTCTTTGGTTTTTTTAGCTAAATCAGGCGCATAAGTAAAACAACTAGTTTCTTCATCAACAGCTTTCACTTCGGCATTTTTCTTTCCAACTTCAAGCATCACATCAAAAAAACTCTTCTTGGCGGTTTTAGATTTTGCAGGTTTGCCAAAAAGCTTAGAAAGACGAATTATGTAATATTTTTCTCCATTTTTCTGAACAGCCTCCTCGCCCATCAATTTTGTTTTTCCATAGTTTTGCACGGGTTCAGGAACAGCATTTTCATCAAATCCGATCTGTGGCACAAACCCTTCATGCAATGAGCATGACGAACATGATCCGGCACATCCTGTTGGCTCTGGGATTTCGGGCATTCCTGAAAAAACATAGTCGGTAGAATAATGAACAAATGTAGCATCAAGCTTTTTTGCTATTTTTGCCAAATATCCAGGCGCTTTTCCATTCAGTAATTTCGCTTTAGCAAATTCAGCTTTGTCCTTTTCGCAAAGATCCACCGCATTGTAAGCTGCAGAATTGATGATTATTTCCGGATTCAATTTCGTGATCTTTTCTTTGACTTGAGATTCATCAGTGATATCAATATTGCTGAAATCCCAAGCAGTAACTTTGTAGTCACTGTCTGATTTGAAAATGCTCACCAGCTCTTGTCCAAGCATACCGCGGGAACCTATAATCAATATTTTTTTCATATATATAAACTGCTAAATAATTAAAATTATTATTCCTAATTTGATTTTAAATCCAAATGCCAAAATCGCAATATCAAATGAATGACGTAGGTCCAAATGTCCTAATTTGGATTTGGAATTTTAGATTTCATTTGTTATTTGACGTTTAGATTTGAGATTTTCCTGTATGCCAGCGTGATTATTATCGCAGATATTTGCGATAATGTCCAATTGACCACAGCATTTAGGGAAAATTATATCTCCAGCATTTTTTCCAAATACGCTTTAATCTCGAGCTGCCTCTCGAAAGAATTTTCAAGTTCAATACTCATATATTGCGGAAAGTACGGTTTAAATTCTTTCAAATAATCCATTTCATCCAAACTTATCATATAATGACCTCCGACACGTTTGAACAATCTCTGCAGAGTGTTTTTCCATTTTGGCAAAGCCGACATGTGGCAACAACCTATTGTGAATTTTTCAGCGAAAGATTGGGTTTTCTCATAAACACTATAGCATTCTTTTTGAGCTCGCTTCCAATGCTGAAAATCAAGACATATTCCAGCGCTGCTTTCCAGTTGTTGATCAGGGATTGATTTATGAATATGATTTTCAACGAATATCTTATTTTTGTAATTTTCCAATGCGTCTGCATGATGTCCGCCCATGTGAATATTATAAACCTGAGTTTTATATTTTTTTTCAAATAATTCAAATTCCCATTCTTCCATATCCTGTCCGCGCAAATGCACATGCGGAATCTCAAGACCTTCAATTTCTTCTAGTAACTTATAAAGCTCCTTTCTTTTGTGCACGCTCAAGAATGTCGGGAAGAGCGCAATTTTTTTAATCCCAAACTTTTTTATCTCTTTAACCTTCCCCCGCCAATCGGAAGCCGGGGTGGTAGTAAGACCCAATAAAATTTCATGTTTCATTTTTATATTTTTTATGATATTTATTCAGATTACCAACCTCCCCCACCTCCACCGCCTCCTCCACCGCCGGACATTCCGCCGCCACGTGAACCAGACGCAGATGATGTGTTAGCTGCAATGTCGGATGATAAATTTTCCATGGCAGTGGAAAAACTGCTCGCATCGAAAGACGACATCGACGACCCAACGTACCAAACAGGAGCGTGAGAAGCTAAATACTCGACACCATAAATTTCCTGCACTCTTTTGATCCACTCCTTAGTCATGCCAAATACGATCGCATAGGGCAAGCATTTTTCGAAAATATTTTCTTTTTCATAGAAAACCGCGCGATCCTTGTCGACAGTTTTCATGAACAGCTTGAATCCATTCACCTTCCAATTCATTTCTGTTCCGAGCAATGTTCGTCTTGGCATTATAAATGAAAAAAACAAGAGAAGAGCTCCGACCAAGCCTAGCGATATAGCTAATAAAATTGAAGCGTCTATCCTGCCAAAGGCAAAGAAAAGGAAAAATGGCCCTATAATACGATAAAGAGTAGCAATGGAAAAAGCACGATCAGAAACGAGACCATTTGCTTTCAATTGCTTGGAAACGGCACTCTTAATGAACGGAATATTCTTCTGAAACCTATTTTTCAGAGTTGATAATTTGATAGTTTTATTTTCATCAGTGAAAATACCTTCCAATATTTTCTTTTGAGCATCGTTCAGCAATTGTTCTTCTCTTAAGTTATCATTCCTGATAAGCTCATAGTCTTTGTTTGTAAACAGCAGTATCTTCTTTTCAATTTCCTTGATGGTGATGACGCCCTTAGTAGCTAAGAAGATTATCTCTGCAGTAATAAGTGAATTTTCAAACCCTCCGCTTTTCATCAGCATGCCAACTTCAATCGGAGATAATCCCTGTGGAATCTCATATTCCGCTATGACTGTTTTGCTAAATTCCGGATCGTCGCCATATTTTTTCCAAACCAAATATAAAATAAGAAAAACAAAAACAGGAATCAGCAAAAACAGGAATTCCCCATATTTCTCCGAGAAATTTGGTTGATATGGAGTGATGATGTTTTTGGGAAAAGTAACGGAAGCCGTTATTCCCTGCCTTTGCAAAAGAGTCTTGGTCGAATCGAATTCCAAAACATTTGAAGTGCTCCAAGCAAATTTTGCCAAATTTTTATCTTTTGATCCAATTGCGCCCGTATAGTATGACACTTTGGAATTTTGCTCATTTATTTCTTGAGGAAAAACAATAGATGCGTGATATTTGTCTGTTTGCAAATCCCAAAAATTACCATTCAAATTCCAATACAATTCATCAAAATCTTCATTGCTAAATCGGATTGCATTCTGAACTCTATACTTGATGACATAAACATTAACGCCTTGAACTGTTTTGTCAGCGCTACCGATTTTCCAAGTCACTGTTCCATTTTTACGATCCTTTATCGTCTGATATTCATAGGTCTGCCCAGCCTGATTAGCAATGCTTATGAGTTCTACTGGCGTTGAAATCTTCTTGTCTTCAACATTAAGTTTTGTTGGCAAAATTCTAAAAATTCCATGCTTATCAATTCCCATGCCAGTATCAGCCACGATCGTTTCAGTGATGTCCAAAGAAGAATCCTTGTTGACGATAATTTCAGAGTTAAAATCCTTAATATACCAATCAACCACATTTTCCCTGGCTGATGCAAAACCGGGAAGAAATGTAAAAACAAAAGCAATGACAGATAGGAGAATTTTTTTAAACATACTTTTTCAAATTTTGAATGAATTTTGAATGTTTTAGTATTGCAATATCAAACTTAAGGCATTTTTTTGCAATCAGGGGTTATTCATGATTTTTGATTCATAATTCATGATTCAAGGTATTACCTGTATTGTTTATCATAATATTCTTGATATTCCCCACTCTTCACTGCTTTCCACCAAGCTTCATTTTCAACAAACCATTGGACGGTTTCTTTGATACCTTCTTCGAAAGTTACTTGTGGCTCCCAGCCTAGTTCATTTTTAATTTTATCAAAGTTGATTGCATAGCGTTTGTCATGACCTTTGCGATCTTGGACATATTCAATCTTATCTTCTCCCAATTCCATTATGGCAAGAATAGTTTTCACAATTTCGATGTTTGGTTTTTCACCGTTACCTCCCACGCAATATGTTTCTCCAATTTTTCCTCGGTGAATGATGGTGTCAATCGCTCGGCAATGATCCTCAACATGAAGCCAATCACGAACCTGCATTCCGTCTCCGTAAACAGGAATCTTTTTTCCCTCCATCAGATTGGTTATCACCAAGGGAACCAGTTTTTCAGGAAAATGGTATGGTCCGTAGTTGTTTGAGCAATTTGAAATGGTCACAGGTAGTCCATGAGTGTGGAAGTAGGCCCTCACCAAGTGATCTGAGCCGGCTTTGGAGGCAGAATATGGAGATCTGGGATCATACGGCGTGGTCTCATTGAAAGGCTCGTCTTGAGGCGCTAGAGAACCAAAAACCTCATCCGTAGAGACATGATGAAAGCGTTTATTTCCTGCTTTCTTGGCCGCTTCGAGCAAGGTGTGCGTTCCTATCACATTTGTGCGCACAAAGGCCGCTGAGTCCAAAATAGAGCGGTCTACGTGCGATTCAGCAGCAAAATGCACGACCACGTCGGCCTCTGCCACTAATCTATCCATAAGCTCGCCATCGCAAATATCCCCTTTCACAAATTTATGTCGAGGATTGCTTTCCAATTCCTTCAAATTCTCAAGATTTCCCGCATAAGTCAGTGCATCCAAATTGATGACTTCATAATCAGGATAAGTTTTCAAAATGTGATGGACAAAATTTGAGCCGATAAATCCAGCTCCGCCGGTTATTAATAGCTTCATAGGCTTTAGCTTTTTAGCTTTTTAGAATTTAATAAATATTTTCTTGCAAGCGTAAGGGCGGCAATTGTCATTCCGTCCAAAATTTCATTATTATCCAACATTTCATAAACTTTCTCTATTTCAATTTCTAAGGTTTTAATCAATTCAGAATTTTCATGTTGTGTTCCAATAAACTGCAGCTCTGTAGCAAGAAAAACAAAGCATACTTCGCGCGATATGCTACTGTACGGATTAAATTTTCCTATTTTTTTAAGTTTACCTATGTATCCGACTTCTTCCAATAATTCTTCTTTCGCTGTTGCGAGTTCAGTATCGCCCGTCCTAACCCCACCTCCTGGAACTTCGATTGTCCATTTTTTGGTTGGATACCTATACTGTTTTTCCAAAATTATTTTCCCATCTTTGACAGGAACTATAAAAACTGCCGACTTATTGTCAAAAACATAATAATTACCTATTTCTTGGTTCGGTAAAATAAATTTCTCATGTATAATTTTGTACCATTTATTTTCATGCGCAATTTCTGTGGAGATTGTTGTCCATGGTTTTAGAATTGTTTTTGATTCTTTTTTCATAATTACTACGCTCTGACCTCTCTGTCATGATTACATGACATCTCTCCTTATCAAAGGAGAGAATGATAATGAGGAAATCTTTAAAAAGGTGAATTAAAATCTTTGAATGCTTGAGCCTCAGAGTCCTTTTTAGAAAGAATCGGCTCTGTTACGGGCCAATAAATTTTCAAATCCGGATCGTTCCATATGAGACCGCCTTCACTTTCTGGAGTGTAATGATTGTCACATTTGTATTGAAATTCCGTGTAATCCACCAAGGTGCAAAAGCCATGTGCAAAACCACGTGGGATAAAAAGCATTTGAAAATTATCATCCCTGAGCTCAAAACCTTCCCACTTTCCGAATGTAGGTGAATCTTTGCGAAGATCCACAATCACATCATAGACAGCACCCTTAGTAACTCTCACCAGCTTAGCTTGAGTATAAGGGGGTTTTTGGAAATGTAGTCCACGCAAAACTCCTTTTGTCACCGACATCGAATGGCAATCAAGAACCCAATCAGCCTCTATTCCCAGTGCGCTTAGCTTTTTTTGAGAATATGGCTCCATAAAAAAACCTCGCTCATCTTGAAATACATCCGGAGTTATTAAGAAAGCATCTTTAAATTTTGTTTCTTTAATTTCCATAATTTTTAACCTTATTTATATAAAAAATCTTAGTTCCTTGATTTTAACGTATTTTTTAAAAAAGAAAAAGGGGACAAATTCAATTATCCCCCTTGTCAGCTCAAGGCTTTACCTCGAGACTGTCTATACGTCATGAGCGTCAGGATACTGCTCTCTGCTCAGCCTCAACCAAGAAGACCCAGGGCCTTTTAGAAGTTTTTCTTCCTCTTTCTCATATTCATGGATCATTTCCAAGGCTCTGAGTGCATCTTTATCGGTTGTTGTGGTGTCGGCAGTTTCGCAAAATGTGTCTGCGGGTTTGTTCAGGGCTCTTGTTTTGGAAAAAAGGTTCTTGTTCATGAAACCGTAGATCCGCGCAAAAGCTATGATGACGATCCATATTAACATCTCAGGTAGCGATTTAAGCATGACATCCTCCTTAACAACGAGAATAAAGAACATGTTGACTCACTAGTTTTTTAGCTTATCAGCCTCAACCACCAAGATGCCGGCTTCTTCCATTTTCTGAAGTCTTTGTTTCTCTTTCCCTAGTATTCCCCCGTGATCATCAAAATAAATCTGCCTAACCATGAAGGAAAAGTCTTTTGCCGGATATTGCAAATAGTCATTGCCCGATCTGACAACAATGCTGTCGCATGAACATTTGCCGACGTAGTGGAATACTCTGCCGTTTTTCAGATGAAAAGTGTCGATCCTATCGGCCTTTTCGCAAATGACGTCCTGCATCCTAACAGCTTCGTTTGCAATCCGTCGCCTTTCCCAATCAGCCATTCTCGCAGGCGTAAAGTAAGCCTTCACAAAAATACCGATCGATGTGAAAATAACAAGTAAGACCAAGCCAAGAAACAACTTATTAAAGTTTTTCATTTAGCCTCTCCTTTGTAAAATGGTAAGGTACATTTCATTATTGAGCAAAAAATGACATCCGATAGATTTGATATTTTTTACCTACATTTAATCCCTCAACTACATTCTCTCAAAAATTCAGCATTTGTCCAATATTTATCAATATGGTCATTTATTCAAAGGTTGCATCCTCATTCAGATTGAAATCATGCTCGATTCTTTTTTCGTCCTTTCCTGTGATGTGAAGCAACACTGGCGTGTCATTGATTCCGGCTTGTTTTTGGATTTTAAGCGCATGATCATTCCTGATTAGAGCAGGAAGATCGTAGATGATTTCCACCGTTTTGGATTCAGAAATAGGAACCCTGACTATCGAACCGAAAAATTTCTTATTGAATTCATTGCCTGATCTGTAGTCATCAAAATTTTGCGAACTCACCAATTCACTTCCATCGGGAACATAGATTCTCAAATAGGTCAGATAGTTCCTGGTCATCCAGTCTTTTTGAGTCGCGGTGTGATCGTATGTTATTTTTAGCATTGCCCTTGGTTTTTCCGGGGAAAGATCGACCGAGTATTCAATCGAACGTTTCACGTGATAGTCACTTTTGAAAGCGCCAAGATTCGCATCGACAATCATCAGATAATCCTTTTTCCAATCCACGTCCATTGAGCCTGTCCAATTGGCCTTGGCTGCATATCCTTGCAAAACGCTGTCAGCGAATTGAAGCTGTATGTCTTTCTTGGAAAGATCATCCAGGATGATTTCAGTCAGCTTGATGCTTTGCGAAAAGGAAAGGTTGAAAATTCTTTTTTCGATTTCAGCGGCCAGATCAGCCATGATCGATTTTCGATCTTTCCTGTCTATCCCTTGCTCTTCGAAAGCTTTTTCAACCTGATATTCCAAGGCTAAAATAGCGTTACCGCTGTCATATGTCCCAGGATAGCCCTGCAATTGAATCGGTCCCGTTATTTTCAAGACTGAGGAAAGAACATTGCTTGTTATGCCGATTACGCCATCGAATTGTTCATTTCCACCTGCCAGCCTGTAAAATTCCTCGGCTTTTTCTGCATTGATTTGAAAATCAGGAGAAAAATTGCTGTCGCGCAGTTTCCAAGAATCCACATAGCCTATTTCCTGCATGGGATATGGAGGCTCGATCCCCTTTGGAATGCGCGCATCAAAATTGGAAAGATCATGAGTTTCGAAAGAAATCATTTTTCCGTCTTTCATCTTCACTATTCCAAATGCTCCGATAAATCCTCCCCCCGGACGCAGTTCCATGTTGTTCAAAAAAAGCGTCAGCAGCGTTTTTTCTTCCCCATCTTTTTTCAGAAAATAATCGCCGATCCTGATCAAAGCCTGATACTCACTTTTGCGAGAAGCGTCAATCGGCAAAAAAGAAACTACTTTGGAAGCCGTATATCCAAGTCCTTGATTTTTTACATTCCAAAACAAAAACCAGCCAGATAGAAATATGGCTGATATTGTCCAAAACGTAATCCAGAACTTTATTGTTAACTTCCTAGACATAATGAACCGAATTATGATTTATGAATTACGAATTATGAAAAAACCAAAATACTTGATTCTTTATTCATGATTCATGATTCTATTTTTAGATTTTTCCCTTCAAGAGTTCATTCAATCTTTTTTTGAGTTCTTCAGGAGTTGGTTCGCGATGAAGTTGCTCTGCCTCAGAAGTTTCCTCATTGGCTTCAGCGACTTTTTCTTCGTTCATTTTTTCATCAGCCATATAAAACGAACTGTCCGCAATCGGAAGATTGTCCGGAGCACTGGCATGCTTTGGCATCTCGGGGAAATTTGGATAGATGTCTTGTTGAATTATTTTATTAAGCGTTTCAAGCTCCTTATCTTCCAAAGATTTTTCAGCATCTTTTTTTGGCTCAGCAGCAACTGCTTCCACTGCCCTTTCATCAGAACCGCTTGTTTTTTCCTCCTCCATTGGCTCTTCAGTTTCAATCTTTTTCGTTGGCGATGATTCTTGCATCCTCATCTGTTTCCATTCCTTTATTTTTTCAAATTGCTTAGACAATGCTTCAAGCAAGAGCGATGATGTCTGCGAAATAACAAATCCAATTGCAAAACCCAATGCCAAACTTGCTAGCAAAAGCCACGGCCACTGAGAAATTGACACTTTCTTAGTTATAGGTCCGTCAATAAGGCGCAAATCCACATCAGTTTTTACATTATAATACAAGTTGGCGGTATCAAAAAGTGTTCTGGCCGTTTTGTTGGCAAGCTGTGTGGCGACATTTTCGTCGAATGATTCAATGGAGATTTCAATAATAGAAGATTTTTTGTCAGACTTGACGGAAACAATTTCATTCCAAAAGTCTCTTCTTTGGGTTTGATTTTTGCTGTAAACCACATCCCGAACATCCAGATTGTTGGCGAGCAGTCTGTCATAAAAAGCCAGCGTTTCAGGAAGCTTTGAAATGTTGGCAACGACTTCGTCCATTTGAAAGGAGGCTGCTTCAGACTTTGCAGTGATCATGATGCTCACTGTCGATTCATAGACGCGAAAACTCAAAAATGAAATCACGAAAAATATTGCGCCTAGCGCAGCGCCCCATAAAATAGCTTTTTTGTTCTCAGCAAAAATTGATTGTATTTTTTCCATCTTACTATTACCTTAAAAAATAAAAATGCTTCTAACGGTTCTTACAAACCTCGATTGTTTTTTGTGCTATCTTTTCCCAGCCATATTCCCTTTCGATTTTTTCCTTGGCCATCTTTCCAATTTTTTCAACTTCATCATTCCTGCTCAATAAATAGGCCAATTTGTCACGCAAATCCAACACAGATTTGGCCTTGAATGAAAATCCTTCATTGCCAATTGTTTCAATATTCTCCTTGGTATCACTCACCAATGAAGTCAAACCGCAAAGCATGGCTTTTATCAATTGACTCGACGGAGCCTGTTGAAAGTGCGAGGCCTGGACAAATATGTATGCTTCTAAAAAGAAATGCCAAAGAATTTTTTCCGATTGATTTTCTATCAATATGATGTTGGCACGACCCTTGCTGATGGCGTGGAGATATTTCACATAGTCCTCATCCTGATTGCCTGTATTGAAAATTACCAGCTTGAAATTGTTGGGTGTTTTTGCTGTGTCCTCAAGTTGCTTGAAAGCCTCAATGAGATAGTGAGCCCCAGTTTCCTTCACAAGCTCTTCCGCGAAAAGGACGAATCTTTTGCTACGCAGATTCCACTTGGAGATGATTTTTTTTTCATTTGCCTGCGAAAATGTGATCGTCGGTTTGTTACGGAAGTCGCATTGCAAGTCAAATGAAGAAACTATTTTAACATCCTTGCAAAATATTTTCACAATCCAACTCAGAAAAAAAGTTGGTTTTGATTGATAATGAATGACTTCATATTTTGCAAAGACACTATGCACACTCGCCAAAAATGTTTGGATCATTTCTCCGATCTTGCCAGAAATTGACGGCAAGAATATTATTTTGACATTCTCATGATCTTGCATTTTTTGGGAGACTTTTCTATCTGAAGAATATACAAAAATGTCATGATTTTTTTCAGCCATGCATATCGAAACTTCCTCCACATATTTTTCAATGCCGGAGACGTTTGCAGGAACAATTTCTTTTCCGATGAAGGCTATTCTCATTTTTCTACGAATTACAATTTTACTCAAAGCCACAGCTGTCCGAAACAAACAAATGAAGCTTATTTGCCTGATAGTTAACTGTGAACAATAGCAATTATCGTTTCGTTTGTCAACAAGAATCCAATCAAAAACATTTGTTGTTGCGCTGTACCTATTTTTGATTGTTTTTATAAAAAAAGCAGGCAGTTTCCTTTTGGAAACCACCTGCCTGTGCCGGATTATCGAACTTTTTGATACAGATATCCCAGGAATCCTGCGAATATGTAAAGTACAACCAAAGCTGCGATTGTCCAACAAAGAAAACTCCAGACGCTATCTGCTTTGCTGACGGCGTAGTCAATCTTGGCGTCCTGCTTCTTGAGTTTTTCATCCAGATCTTTTTTTTCTCCAACTCTTGCGTCTTTCATGCCCTTAAGCTCTTCGTCGTAGAAATCCTCCAGAACTTTCATGTATTGAGCTGTCGACTGGTTAGTGAATGCAAGCTTAGCGAAACGATCGTTGCTTACCTTTTGGTTGTCACCGACCTGCTTGGTCAGAGCGTTAACCTTGGCTTCGAGAGCCTTGAGTTGTCCAACGTCCACAGCAGGTATCATTACTTCTTTTTTAACCACTTCAGTCGTAGCTTCTGCACCCCTCGGGCCGTTCTTGGCGATCCTGACATCCTCGACCGAGTTCAATGCTGCAAGCAATGAGGTTGGGAATGTGAAGATGAGTGCAACCGCGATGAGAATATATCTTTTCATGAGTCTTCCTCCAATTGATTTGGTTGAGGCCGGGGTTTTTTGGGGAACCCCCCCGTTGGGGGGCGAAGGGGGACCCCCCCCCCGCGCCCGGGG
>CAZAJN010000003.1:0-21541 GCA_964485555.1 uncultured Bdellovibrionales bacterium | reverse complement strand
TTGTAGGTACTATTCTTCTATCTTAATTCCCATTGAACGAGCTGTTCCAGCCACAATTTGCATAGCACCTTCAACATCATTCGCATTAAGGTCAACCATCTTAGTCTTGGCAATTTCTTCCAATTGAGCCTTGGTAACTTTTCCAACTTTATCCTTCAATGGATTTGCAGCACCTTTTGCAGCACCTGCAGCTTTTTTCAAAAGTTCAGCAGCTGGAGCAGTCTTCATGATGAAGTCGAATGAACGATCTTCATATACAGTGATTTCCACAGGCACAACCTCTCCCATCTTGTCGCGAGTTTGGTCATTAAAACGAACACAGAATTCCTGAATAGCGACACCATGCTGACCCAATACTGGTCCTACTGGTGGAGCTGGATTAGCCTTTCCTCCGACTATTTGCAACTTGATAACTGTCTTGATTTTCTTTGCCATAAAACTAAACTGTTACATTGTCATATTGTTAAATTGTTCTCTCGGCATTTTTAAGCCATTTAGCAATTTAGCAATTTAGCAATTAAACTTACTTAATATATCAATTATAATTCTTAAAAATATTATCCAGCACTTTTGCTTATAACTTATTTATCTGCAGGAAGTCTAGTTCTACCGGCGTTTCTCGTCCAAAAATTGTAACGAGCACTTTCACCTTTCCCTTTTCCTCATCAAAGTCTTGAACCTTACCATCAAAATCCTTGAATGGTCCTTCATTGATTTTCACACTATCGCCAGACTTAAGGTCAATCTTGTATTTCGGTTCAGACACGCCCATTCGTTTCTTGAGCATTTCGATTTCCTTAGGGTCTACTGGAGTTGGAGTTGTTCCGAGTCCGATAAATCCGGTCACATTTGGCGTGTTGCGGACAACATACCAAGAAGCATCAGTGACCATCATGTTCACCAGCACATATCCAGGATAAATCCTTTCTTCCACAACTGTGCGTTTTCCATTTTTAATCTTGATCTTGTTCTCCTTTGGCACCATTACATCAAAAATGAGGTCTTGCATATCCATTGATTCGATACGCTGTTTCAAGTTTCGAGTAACATTATCTTCATAGCCGGAATATGTGTGAATAACATACCAAGCTCGCCCGTGATGTTGTGTCTGTTTAGCCATTTAAATTACTGATTTTCACGGATGTTTAACGGATTTTCACGGAGCACGGATATCCGTGATCAGTGTTTATCAGTTTTACATCAGTGCTTATCCGTTTATTTGATAATGTATGTTCTTAAAACGTATCCGAAAACTGAATCCAAACCTCCCAAAAAACCTGCCACAACCACACTGACAGCCACCACGAGTCCGGTATAATTAATGGTCTGCTTCTTTGTTGGCCAATTCACCTTGAGCATTTCAGCCTTAGCCTCCAAAATAAACCCTTTAATCTTGTTAAACATTTTGTTCATAATAAATGTGCTATAAAAATTGGGTTTTTTAAAAAGCCCTGGGGGCTTCTTTATGACTAAAGTGTACATTATAGCGTCTTTTTTGTCAATAGAGCCAAAAATTGCTCCAGGTATGGACAAATATTTTCTTTCTGATATAATTGTCTTTGTAGCTCATTTTTGGGCTGGTAGCTCACCTGAGAGCGGAGATTGTTCACTCGTTCTCAATCTCTTACACTGAGGAGCTAGCGGGTTCAAATCAAAATTAACATGGGCCGGTAGCTCACCTGGTAGAGCGCCTCACTTGCACTGAGGAGGTAGCGGGTTCAAGTCCTGTCCGGTCCACACAGCCATATTTTATGCAAAATTATGGGCTTATAGCTCAGCTGGTTAGAGCGCGTCACTGATAATGACGAGGTCTCAAGTTCAAATCTTGATAAGCCCACCTAAATACTACGAAATGGTTAGAGAGCGCCCGCCGTGGCGGGTAATGACGAGGTCTCAAGTTCAAATCTTGATAAGCCCACACATTTCCCCGAAAGGGGATTTTTTGTTATTAAAGTTTAAATATTGACACAAATTGCCATGGGACTATATTTGAAGTACCGGCGCTAGCAAACATCAAGGAGGTGAAATCACCTAACACCCTAAATAAACCGCAGCGCTGGAAAGGGTACTTTCAAAACTGGATGGAGGACGTATTATGGGAGGCAGAAAGGGCGGCAATACCATAAGAAGCGCACCCAAGCGAAAAACACGCAAAGCCCGAAAGGAACTGACCCAGAAAAACGACAAGAGCTACAAAGCCAAAATGGATGATTCTACGGAAAAAACCAAAAATGCAAGATTACCAAAGAAAAAGCGGGTGGCCCTAGAAAGGATTGATAAAGCTGTAGAAAAAATAGCAGATCAAAAAGACGGCGCAAACAAGGAACGCATTTATACTGAAGGCGCATCATCCAAAACCAAACCACTTCCGAAAAGCAACAAGGATTTGGTCACAGAAAAAGAAATAAAAGAAGAAGGATTAATCGAGCGAATAGTTTCAACAAATCCTTGCCAGGACTCAGTCATCACAAAGGCTGGGGAAAAAAGTGGAATAAGACCCTTGCCCACCGGTCCAAATGCAAGAGAGGAATTCGTGAAAGGAATAAAGAGAGCGCCATCAGAAAGTGATCGCGCTAAGGCATTCAACATTTCACAAACACCAATCAGATAAAACGAGCCCGACATGGAAACATGTCGGGCTCAAATCTTATCCCAAATCTATTCCTTCAAAAACTTCTGCACACTGTGCGCGGCGATTGCTCCTTCGGAAGCGGCTGTCACGATTTGCTTGAATTTGTCGCTGCCTGATGTGATGTCACCTGCCGCCCAAATTCCTTTCTCACTGGTTCTTCCACTTGGATCAACTTTGATATATCCTTCTTCATCAGTTTCTATGCCAAGATCATTGGTCAGATCAGTGATCGGCACACTGCCAATTTCCGCAAAAATCCCATCGACTTTGAGTTCATCACTATTTTGATAAGGATTATCCAAAATGACAGACTCGACTTTTTCAATCCCCTTGATCTCCTTAATATTAGTGCTATACAACATTGTAATCTTAGGATTCTTGCTGATCGCTTCTCCCCAGAAAGATTCGCAGCGAAGTTTCTCACCTCGATAGATCATGTAGACTTTTTCCGCAATGTCGCCAAGAAAAACGGCCGCTCCAGCAGCGCTGTCATTTCCACCAACCACTGCCACAGTCTTCCCCTTGTAGAAAAATCCGTCACAGGTCGCGCAATAGGAAACTCCCTTGCCTGCCAATTCCTTTTCGCCGGGAACTCCCAGATGTCTGTGTTTAGTGCCCATGGCCAAAATAACGGTCTTGGCTTCAATTTTTTTTCCGTCGCTCAAAAACAGCATGAATCCTTCTTCACTTTTCTTTATTTCATCAACCAAAGCAGGAACGATTTCCGTGCCATAGGCTTTCACATGCTCGCTGGATTTTTGAGCAAATTCCCAGCCTGCAATTTTTTCTGTTCCAAGCCAGTTGCCTATTTCATGAGTTTGAGTTGTAAGTCCGCCAGCAACACCACCAATAACGACATTTTTGATGCCGTATCTTGATGCATATATTGAGGCGCTCAGTCCAGCCGGACCTGCACCGATAATAGCCAAATCGTAAATCATGTAGCATGTATCATGAAACATGTCCCATATAGCAAATGAAAATTGTTACATGTTATATGTTTCATGTTATATGAATTCTTATCTCATCTTAATAAGCTTGAGCAGTTTCTTTTCATCTATCTTCTTCTTATCTGAAATGTTGCAAACAAGTTCTTCCTGCAGGATTTCTGCGCCAAGACTTGCAACTGCCTCCCTTACTGCCAATACTTGGGTGATTACTTTATTGCAATCGCCGTCTCCTTCCTCAAGCATCTTTTTCAGTCCCCTAACTTGACCCTCTATTCTTGATACACGGTTGAGAAGCTTTTCCGGACAAGCTTTTCTTGAAGCAGTCACGACTTTTTTCTGATTTTCTTTCATTATGATTGTTATGCTTAATACAATTTAGACAAAAAAATATCCGATTAATCCTGCGAAGCAGGATATTATTGTAAATTGAAAATTAGAAATTGAAAATTGTCATCATACCCTCTAGGGGTATGTTATCATCATCACTTGCAGCTGTCAAAGACCACCTGTGAATAGCTACTTTGAAGACTTTTTTGCAATCAATAATATGTTTCTACCATCTGGAACATTGCACCTTTCAATTTCAAAGCCGGCTTTCTCAAAAAGCTTCCTCAATTCCCTTCTTGTGAAGGCCCTATGAAAACGCTCAAATTTCATTCCCTGATTATCAGT
This sequence comes from uncultured Bdellovibrionales bacterium, assembly GCA_964485555.1. Taxonomy (GTDB): domain Bacteria; phylum Patescibacteriota; class Minisyncoccia; order Moranbacterales; family GWC2-37-73; genus GWC2-37-8. Next base: position 17,287 of record CAZAJN010000003.1, on the reverse strand, counting down.
AAAAGAAATTAGGCAATCGTTCCAATCAAGGTTTTTCACTACACTATCGTGTGGTGAACCGGCACTACGAATGCCGGACATACGAATCAACATTTTGAAAATTTTATTTTTCCAATTTTTTATAATGTTTTTAAAATATTTTTTTTGCTTGCCTCGCCAAAATGAAGTGAAGGCGGGCCAAAGATACCAAACGGTGATTATCACATGTCCGCCTTCTTTGGTTTTTCTATAAAGTTCCTTTGCAATTTCTTCCCGATATTTTCTTGAAGGAAAATGATGAAAAACCGCTATTGAATAGATAGTATTGAAATAATTGTCGTCAAATGCTAGAGTAGTTTGGATAGGGTTCAATTTCAAGAATTTGACCTTTTCGTTTGAATATTTCTCGGAGGCTAAATCAATTAGTCCTTGTGACACATCGACTCCAAAATATTCCACATCACTGCCCCCTATCAATTCCAAGAGGCGCCCATTACCGCAACCGAAATCGAGAACTTTTTCTCCACTGTGCGTATAATCTTTTATGCATTCTAGACCGCGCCAAAAATGTTTTCGGGTCTGCGAAAATTTGCCGGATATCAAATCATATCCAGCCTCAGTTTCTGAAAGTATTTTATTGGCAGTTTCTTGATTCATATCACATAATTTAAAATTTCCATGAATTCAGCTTACGACAATTATATAATTTCTGCAATCAAAGAGCTTCCTGAAACTCAGGTGGAGTTTTTGCAGCTCAAAAAGAAACTTTCAAAACAATACAGCTTACCGCTTCCAACCAATGCTGATCTTCGTGACAGATATAATACTTTAGTGAAAGAAAAAAAAGTAGCTGCATCCAAAGCTTTCGAAGCAATTCTTCTGAGTCGCGCCATCAGAACACAATCAGGCGTGGCAGTTGTGGCTGTGCTGACCAAGTCTTATCCTTGTCCTGGAAAATGCATCTATTGTCCGACTGAAAAAGACATGCCCAAAAGCTATCTTTCGAATGAGCCGGCTGTCATGAGAGCCATTGATTCGCATTTCGACCCGTATCTTCAAGTTCAAAACCGCTTGCGCTCGTTGGAAATCAATGGACATAAAACTGACAAGATTGAACTCATCGTGATGGGTGGAACTTTTTCATTTCTGCCGAAAGCATACCAGAAAAAATTCATCACCAGATGTTTCCAAGCTGCCAATGAATATCCGCGCTTCTCCCCCTTTGGAAAAGGGGGATCAAAGGGGGATTTGAAAAATAAACTTAAATTCACAAATCCCTCCCAGCCTCCCTTTTCTAAAGGGAGGAGTTTTATGGATGAAATTCTTTTAAAAGAGCAGAAGAAAAATGAGAAAGCGAAACATAGAATTATTGGACTCACATTGGAAACTCGTCCGGACTATATCGACGAAGAGGAAATTGTCAGTTTCAGAAATCTCGGATGCACCAGGGTTGAACTTGGAGTGCAAAGCATCTATGACGACGTGCTTGAACTCAACAAGCGTGGCCATTTGGTCAGTGAGACAATTCGCGCAACCAAACTTCTGAAAGACGCCGGCTTCAAAATAAACTTCCACATGATGCCAGGACTGCCAGGTTCAACGCCTGCTCGCGATTTCAAAATGTTCAAGCAGCTTTTCGAAAGTCAGGATTTCCAACCCGACATGCTCAAAATTTATCCCACCGTAGTCCTCAAGGATAGCATCTTGTACAACATGTGGAAAAAAGGACAATACAAACCACTGAGCAACAAGACTTTCGAGAAACTAGTCCTGCGAATCAAAAACGAAACCATCACGCCGTACGTCCGCATCGCACGCCTTGTCCGAGACGTACCAACTTCTTCAATCATTGCCGGTCCGACTATTTCAAATTTAAGACAAATCATCATTCCACAGTCTAAATGCCCATGCATTCGCTGTCGTGAAGTTCGCGAAGGATACCTGCCTCGACTTGCGAAGGCGATCGCTCGTCGACGCGAGGCGGGTGAAGTTGAAAATGAAATAATCTTGGACCGTATCGATTACACCGCTTCAGATGGAAAAGAAATCTTTCTGCAATACGTTTCAAAGAAAAATAACCCTTCCCTTTCATTCCCTCCCCTAAATAAGGGGAGGGCTAGGGTGGGGTCTAACGACGCTTCTAACCAAAAACTTTTTGCTCTGCTGCGCCTACGCATTCCAAGCATTTTTTGTCATTCTGAGCGAAATGAGGCCGACAACGGAGGACGAATGCAGTCGAAGAATCTGGGCCCAGATCTTTCGACTTCATCTCGCTCTGCTGAGCTCAATTTCGCTCAAGATGACATAGAAAAAATTGACAATGAAAAATTATACGAATTATTTCCCGTCTTAAAAAACTCGGCACTGATCCGCGAAGTCCATACTTATGGTAAACTGACTCAAATAGACAAACAAAATTCCAGTTCTCCGCAACATATCGGACTTGGAAAAAAACTCTTAATCGAAGCTGAAAGAATTTCCAAGGAAGAATTTGGACTAAATAAAATTGTAGTAATATCAGGAGTTGGAGTGCGGGGTTATTACAAGAAATCTGGATATAAATTACGTGATACGTACATGGTTAAAAGTTTATAAAGTTATAAAGCTCATAAAGTTTTTAAAGTAAAAATATGAATAAAATCGTTATTGCTTCTGGGCCAGTCATCATCAGAGAAAATAAAGTGTTATTAGATATCCAAGGTGAAGATGCATTTTGGAAATTTTGCGGAGGAAAAGTAAGAGAAAATGAAACTCTTGAGCAAACTGCAATCAGACGTGCAAAGGAAGAATTAGGCATTGAAATTGCAATCACAAATAATAAGCCTCACATTCTGCACACAACCAAAGAAAAAGATAGTGCAATTATCGATGTTATTTTAGTACATTTTTTAGCAACATTTACTAACGAAATAAATCCGGGTAACGAAGTTAAACAGTGGCAATGGCATGATGTGAATAATCTACCTGCAAATCTCGCGCCCAATATTTTGCCGGTTTTAAAATATTTTGATTTTATTTAAAACAATGACTGAAATTTATACTAACATTATAATTGCCTCGGGCCCCGTACTTGTTGAAAATAATTCCGTACTACTTAATATTCACGGGGACACGAATTTTTGGAAATTTTGCGGCGGTCGCATTGAAGATTTTTCTTTCTCACTTGCAGAAAATGCTAAAAGGAAGGTGAAGGAAGAAATGGGTTTAAATATTGAAATAATCGATCCAAAACCTTTCTTCATTCACACAACTAAAGCAACCAACAATGGAGTTACTAATGTTATCTTAGTGCATTTTCTTGCTAGACGTATTGGAGAAATTTCACCCAGTGAGGACATACGGGAATGGGAATGGATTCCACTAAAAGATCTAGAAAAAGAAAATCTTGCTCCAAACATTTTGCCAACACTCAAGCATTTTGGATTCATAAAATAAAACAGCCCTGGGACTGTTTTATTTATTATTCTAAAAAGTTAAGAAGCTAATCCGCCAGCAGGCGGACTAAGAAGCTGTTCCAGCTAGTTGCCCACAAGCAGCCTTAATTTCTTCTCCTAAACTTTTTCTGATTGTTGCATTGACGCGATATTTCTCCAATTCGGCCTTGAAGTTTTGGGTGCGGGTTTTTGATGATGGAACGAGCTGTTCGCTCGTAGTATTGTAGCGTATCAGGTTTACGTGCAGAAGTTGAGTGTGCCCTATCGAGTATATGAATTCTGAAAGTTTTTTCGCATCAAGTGCAGTGTCGTTCACACCATCAAGCATGATGTATTCCAAAAAAACTTTTCTCTTTGTCACTTGAAAATATTCCTGCAGAGCTTTCTTGAGAGATTCCAAATCGTCTTTTTTGTTGACGGGCATGTAATGTGAACGTTTTTCGTCGCTGGCAAAATGAAGAGAGATGGCCAAATTAACTTGCGGAAATTCATTAGCCATCTTTTTAATGCCGCTCACTATCCCAGAAGTTGAAACCGAAAGACTGCGCGAACCAAATCCGAACATTTTTTCATCTGTCAAAATTCTGATACTCTCGGAAACTTCCGGCCAATTATTGAAAGGCTCCCCCATGCCCATATACACGATGTTTTTAACATCGCAATTTTCAATGTTATGGAAGTTCTTTTTTAAATATTGTTTCCAGAATAAAACCTGGTCGGTTATTTCCTCAGCGGTCAGATTTCTTTTGAAACCCATTTTTCCAGTGGCGCAAAATCTGCAACCCATGGCGCAACCCACCTGACATGAGATGCAAGCCGACCATGTTCCCGGCTTAGGAGAGATCAAAACAGTTTCAATAAGGTCAAAGTCTGTCATCTCGACCGTAGCGGAGAGATCTGGGCCCAGATTCCTCGACTTCGTTTCGCGGAGTTTATGCTCGCGAAGCGGGTGCTCAGAATGACATTTGGGAATTTTCAATAGCGCCTTGATAGATTGCCCATCTTTGGCTTCCAAAACTTTTTCAACCGCAAAGGACAGCAAACTCAACTCATTTTCCATCTTTTCACGCAAATCTTTTGATAGTGTTGTAATTTCAGAAAATGACGAAACACTATCTTGAAAGATAGCCTTCTGAATCTGCCCCAATCGAAACTTTGGCAAATTATTTTCTTGTAAAAATTGTTCGAGTTTTTGAATATTCATACAATTATTTCTTCATAGCAAGAGTTACGAGCTTATCCAGAAGCTTGGCATATTTCACACCAGAGAACTCCATCAATTTAGGATACATGCTGATATTTGTAAAGCCAGGAAGAGTATTTATTTCATTAACATAGATTTTGTTGTCATTTGTTAAAAAAAAATCAACCCTGCTAAGACCTTCGCATTCGAGTATTTTATAAACCTCAATTGCAGTTTTTTGAATTTTATTTTTTACATCATTAGGTAATTTTATTCCTACAACCGGCTTTGCAGCATCTTCTTCTATATATTTGGCATCGTAAGAATAAAATCCTTTTGTCAGAACAATTTCACCCAATTCGGAAGCTATTGGATTTTCATTGCCCAAAATCGCACATTCAATCTCTCTTCCCTTTATTGCCTCCTCCAAGATAACTTTCTTATCAAATTTAAATGCTTGAGTGATTGATTTTTTAAGCCCTATTTTGTTTTCAGATTTTGATACTCCAACTGAAGATCCCTGATTGGCCGGCTTAACAAATATTGGAAATTTTAAATCTTTGATAATTTTATTTATCAAGACATCATTGTTCTTTTCCGATTTTCGTATGGTATGAAATTTTGATTGCTTGATTCCTGCATCTCGCAAAAGTCTTTTGGAAACATCCTTATCCATGCTGACAGCACTTCCCAAAACTCCCGGGCCAACGTAATCAGCACCCAGTGTTTCAAAAAAACCTTGCAGACATCCATCTTCTCCGAAAGTACCGTGCGTGATTGGAAAAAATATATCGATTCTGGAGATAAATTTTCCGTCATGAACTCCCGACGTCCAAATTTCCATTCCTCTTCTTACGACAGTTATCAACCTTTGACTTGTATCAATAGATACAGTTTTGGGATTCTCTGAATTTATCCAAATACCTTCGTTTATTCCCTGGTACCATAATCCATCTTTTGAAATCCCTATTGGAATAATTTCGTATTTATTTTTATCAAAACCGTTATAGATGTTCCAACCTGAAATAAGGGAGACGCCATGCTCACTGCTCTTCCCCCCAAATACCAACCCTACTTGAATTTTATTTTTCATAACTGTTTATTGTTTTAGTGGCTTCTCTTAAATTATGAGCCTGATGATTGCAACAATCCTCCATTTGCATTTCCTGATATCTTCCCTCTGGACGTTTTATCAAAATAGTTATACTGCCAGGATTTCTTCTCTTTACATCAGCTATCTGCTCTATTCTATCATCAAGAAAAAATATTTTTTCACCACTTTCAAATTGTTGTTTTTCCAAAATAATACTAACTATGTCTGATTTTAATTTATCAGTGATAAAAACATTGGATATTTTGTCTTTGATGCCGGATTTATTTATTTTTTCACCTTGAAACTCAATATCACCATATGAAAGCAAATACACATTCTCACGCTTCATGCTTGAGATGAATTCTTCCACATCCGGAAAAACATAGCTGGAGCAATGCTCCATGAATGAATCCAGGGTTGATAATATTTTTTCCTCATTCACTGTCTGGAGATCAGCAATACGCCTGATCTGCGCCCGCGGATCATAAACTTTCACCAAACGCTTGTCATCATAGGCATAATATGTCTTCTCATAACATTCATCCGAAATGCCAAACCCAAAAAAGATTTTCCGCAGATCCTCTTTGAATTTCTTAGTATTGAAGATGACGTCATCAAAGTCTATGAAAATCATAAATTATCTTATGGAGCTAATGAGATCAATCAGATAAGGAGTTAGCTGCAACGCAACAAATCCATAGGTTATTCCCAATAATATTCCTGCCAAAACATCGCTTGGGTAATGCAAGCCATTGTGAATGCGTGATAAAGCCACAACACCACCTAGCAAGATCAAAATTAAGAGCGTTTGAGGAAAGGCGCTGTAGACCATGAACAGGCCGCCTGTCATTCCAGCCGTATGTCCAGACGGAAAAGATGATGTTTTATCGGAAAAATTAATTCCCACTCTCCTTATTTCATCAGGATATGCCAAATATGGTCTCACGCGCTCTAGAGATAGGAACTTGGCACCATATTTCAAAATCCCTTCACAAAAAATAGTGTGGAGCAAGAAAACAAAAACCAGTTGCAAAGCCAGAATTTCAAAACCGTTACACAGAAAATACAAACCAGCCAGTGACCACACTATGATCAAAAGCTTTATGTCACTTACAATCGCACTTAACCTATCAAGCCTTTTTGAGCACGAGCCATTCAAATATATAACAATTTTCTTTTCAATATCTTGCATAAGATCAACTAAATTGTAAAACCATCATCACGACAACAGCTGAAAACATTGAAACGACAGCAGCCCATCCGCAAATCTTCACCCAGGCAGGGTTGGTTTCCTTGCCCATTATTTTCTTGTTTCCACCTATTTTCATGATGATCGCCAGAAGAGGAAGTGCGATTATTCCATTCAGAAATGCCGACCAATAAAGAGCCTTGATGGGATTGATGCCGAGAAAATTCATGGCAAGCCCGACGATTATAGAAAATGTGATGACAAGATAAAAACCTCTTGCATCAGAATATTTCTCCTCCAGCCCATTATTCCAATTCATAAGTTCACTAAGTGCGTATGCGCCGCTTCCAGCCAATATCGGCACAGCCAGAAATCCTGTTCCAATGATTCCGATTGCAAAAAGAAGGAAGGCATAATTTCCCGCCAGTGGCTTCAGGGCAAGTGCGGCATCCTGAGCTGAATCAATATTAGTGATGCCATTTGCGAAAAGCACGTTAGCGGTGGTCAAAACAATAAAGAAGAAAACGATGTTGGCCAAGATCATCCCCGCGTTCACATCCGTGCGCATGGCTGAAACCCTGGTGCGCACAGCCTTCTTGTTTTTCAAAGCATGATTCATCTTTCCATCCTCAACCTCCTCAGATGCCTGCCAAAAAAATAAATAAGGCGTGATGGTGGTTCCAAATACGGCGATCATGGCAAAAATATATTCTTTTGTGAAAGAAATCTGAGGCAGGAAGGAATTTTTGAAAACATTCAGCCAATCAGGGTGCGTCATCACACCAGCAACGATGTATGCAAAAACTGACAAGGTCAGCCATTTCAGAACTTTCACATAAACATGATATTTCACGAAAATTTCGAGCAAAATTATGATTACAGCAAAAGCAACTGCGCCAACAGCAAAATCAATTCCTGTTATCATGTTCAGTGACGCCGCCATCGCTCCGAGATCTGCGCCAATATTAGCCACATTGGCAATGGTAAGCAATAGCACCGCCGTCATGACAGTCTTTTTTGTAAAATGCTCTTTGAGCACAGCCGCGAGACCCTTATTCGTGACAATTCCAATGCGTGCACATGTCTCTTGAATCGCCAACATCATAGGCAAGAGCCAAGCAGCCATCCATAAGATTCCCATACCAAATTGAGCACCCACAGATGAGTACGTTCCTATTCCACCTGGATCATCATCGGATGCCCCCGTGATGAGCCCTGGCCCCAATGCCCTCACAAACAAATACGTCTTTTTGAGTGGCGTTCCGATCACAGCCCTCGCTACGGCTACCTCCGGAGCTGCAATCCGCAGTGTTCCATCCAGCGCCTTGACCGCTTCAACCTCCCCCCATACGATCAATTTTTTCGCCAACACCAAAGGAATCCCAAGCTCCCTTCTGAATTCAGAAAGTGTCAAGAGTTTTGTCTCTCCTTGAAATTGATCTGGATTTTTGATTTCGTTTTTTGTTTCCATTTTTATTCCCTACATAATTACAAAATTGTTACAAAATTATAAAAATACAAAATTCTAACACATAATGGTTTTGTAATTTTGTAATTTTGTATATTGTTTGTATGTTTGTAGGTTTAAATGATTTCCTTTATTATAGCTTCATATTCACCTAACTCCAAAATCATCATCAACACTTTGGCCAATTTATCACTATCATGACGGATAAATGTCCGCAGATGAGCAATCTTGTCAGTCTTGCTGTGCTGATGTTTTTTCATGCTCAAAATATCCGCCCTGACTACCTTATATTTCCGCCGCTTCCTGTCAGCATCAAATGCTATCATCAACTCTTTTTGTTTTTCATATTTCTCCAACACGTTTTCTGTTGGTTTTTTCGTATTGAAAGTTACAAAATCAATGCCATCCTTGCCGATAAATTTGTTTATCTCTTCGATATATCTGTCCAAATCAAAGTCATCCGTCTGTCCAGGCTTGTTTGTCAGGTTGCAATTATACACGACTTTGGCTTTTGTTTTTCTGAGAGCATCAGCGATTTCCTTTATCATCAGATTCGGAATGATGCTGCAATAATGATTTCCAGGGCCGATAACAACCATGTCGGCTTCCAATATTTTCTTAACAGCTTCTGGGTTAGCCCTAACCAATGGCTTGTAGTATATTTTTCTTATGCCATGCTTTTTAATTTCGGTGCTGGCTAAAATTTCAATCTCCCCCTTCAGCGTCTTTCCATTGTTAAGATCCATGAAAAGTCTTGCGTCCTGATTGGTTACAGGTATCACTTGACCCTTGATGTTTAATATCTTTTCTGCCTCCTTGACGCCTTGTTGAAAACTTCCGGTCGTTTTTTCCAAAGCCGAAAGAAAAAGATTTCCGAAGCTGTGACCCTTGAGTCCACCCTCTTCGAATCTGTAGTTCATGAGCTTGCGAAGCATTTCGGATGAATCACTAAGCGCCACCAAGCACTGGCGCACATCTCCTGGCGGAAGAACGCCGAGTTCATCTCGAAGAACACCGGTAGATCCGCCGTCATCAGCCATAGACACAATCGCAGAGATATCTGCGCCATGATTCTTGAGTCCGGATAAGAGCATGAAGCTCCCGGTTCCTCCACCAATTGTGACAATTTTTTTGCGCATCATTCAATCATTCAATCATTCAATCATATAATCACTGAAACATGGGATACAAAATCCGCTAGTTTATATGTTTATATGCTTAGATGTTTATATGTTTATATGAAGTCCTGGATGAGATCCTTCGCTCTTTCTAAATCATCCGGATTTCCGATCGGAAACCAACCACTGGATTTTTCAATCCTGATTGTAAAATCCTTAGCCATCGAAACCATGGTCTGAGGCAAGCCATATTCTCGCTCGCTTATTGCAACTAAAGGATAATCAAAAAACTTTTTGTTCAATTTATAAAGTCCGATATTGGCCAAAGCTGGACCTGCAATTTCAGGCTTTTCAACTATTTCTGCTAAATTGCCGTTTGCATCCAAATATATTATTCCAAACCTTGTTGGGTCGGACACTTCCAATGCCAATATTCCCAGCTCACATTTCAAAAGCTTGCTGATATCATTTTTCATATATAAATCATCTCCCAACATCACCAAAAAATCATCTTCGATAAAATTTTTCACCAAATGCACAGCCCCGCCAGTTCCATTCAGATCATCCTGAACCACATAAGAAATTTTCTTGCCAGCATAAAAATCCCCGAAATACTGCTGGATCTGATTTCCCAAGTATCCGATGACGAAAATAATTTCGTCTATTTCTTCTGGAAGCGCTTCAAGCTTATAAGCTAAAATGGGTTTCCCATTTATTTGTAGCATCGGCTTGGGAGCATTGTCGGTCAAATCTTTCATGCGCATTCCCCTGCCAGCTGCGAGTATCACCAATTGCATCTGTATTTAGTATTTAGTATTTAGTATTTAGTATTTAGTATTTAGTATTTAGTATTTTGTTGCATATTACATGTTATATGCTGTATGTTACAGTTACATAACAACTATGTTGACCAGCTTCCCTGGGACAAAAATAATTTTCTTAATTTCTTTTCCGTCAGTAAAAATTTTCACTTTTTCATTTTCAAGTGCAGTTTCTTTTATCTCGTCCTCAGTAACATCCGCAGCCACCATTAGACGCTCGCGCACGCGTCCATTGACCTGAATGACCATTTCAATTTCTTCCTCCTTCAGAAAATTGGAATCAGCCTCAGGCCAAGATTGCAAGAAGATTGATTCTTTGTGTCCAAGTTTTTCCCATAATTCTTCGGCAACATGAGGAGCAAAAGGGCTCAAAAGAATCAAGAAGCATGAATAATGAATCATGGAAATTTCTTGTTCTTTTTCCAGGGCTTTTACCAATATCATCATCTGAGAAATTGCAGTATTGAAACTAAAATTCTCTATATCATCCGTAATTTTTTTAATGGTTTTATGCATTAAAAAATCAATTTTTTTATTCTTAATTGCTGATTCATGATTTACAATTCGTTCCTGCATCTTATAAACCCTATCTAAAAATCTCTTGAGTCCGATAATATTTTTTGAATTCCAAGCTTTCATTTCCTCAAGGGGTCCCATGAACATCTCATAGAGTCTCAGGGCATCTGCGCCGAACTCACTGACAATATCATCAGGATTGACAACATTCCCTAATGATTTTGACATCTTGCGACCATCCTCAGCCAATATCATCCCCTGATGACGAAGCTTTAAAAATGGTTCGTCGAAACCTATGTAACCAAACTTATTAAGCGCCTTGGTGAAAAATCTGGCATACAAAAGATGCAGCACTGTGTGCTCTGCCCCTCCCATGTACAAATCAACCGGAAGCCATTTTTCCAAACTCTGCTTGGATGCAAATTCTTCCTGATTTTTGGGATCAGCAAAACGAAGATAGTACCAAGATGAACACACGAAAGTATCCATGGTATCGGATTCCCTGCGAGCTTTGGCGCCGCATCTTGGGCAAGTCACATCATGAAAAGTTTTTGATCCTATCAATGGAGATTCTCCTGTCGGCTTGAAATCAACGTCGGTCGGAAGCATTACCGGCAAATCTTTTTCAGGAACCGGAACCTCCCCGCAGTGTTCGCAATAAATAATTGGGATTGGACTTCCCCAATAACGCTGACGAGAAACCAACCAATCTCTTAAACGATAATTTATTTTCCTTTTTCCAACACCTTTTTCTTCCAGCCAAGCCGCCATCTTTTCCCGTGCTTGCAAAGAATTAAGTTCGGAATATCCAGCAGAATTTAGCAAAGTTCCGTCTTCAGTGAATGCCTCTTTTGCAACATCTCCACCACCACCAACAACCTCAATAATTTCAAGGTCATATTTCTTGGCAAATTCCCAGTCTCTTTCATCATGTGCAGGCACCGCCATCACTGCGCCTGTTCCATATTGACTAAGCACGTAGTCACCAATGAAAAGAGGAACTTCTTTATCATTAAAAGGATTGATGACCTTGACACCTCTCATCTCAACGCCCGTTTTTATTTTTGCCTCCATCCTCTCAAGATCTGTTTTCTTTTTGGCCTGTTCCAGATATGCAGTTATCTCATCCCAATTAGAAACGGAGTCTCTCAATTCTTGAATCAATTTATGCTCAGGAGAAAGCACGACGTACGTGATTCCAAAAGCCGTATCGATTCTTGTCGTATAAACCTTGACACTTGATTCATGATTCTTGATTCGTAATTCGAATTCCACTCCCTCACTTCTTCCAATCCAATTTTTCTGTGCAATTTTAGTAGAAGATGGCCAATCAATTCCATCCAATCCACTGATAAGACCTTTGACAGTTTCTCCGTTTTCAGTTTTCTGATCTTCAATGAAATCTGTGATTTTGAAAAACCATTGCTCCAAATCTTTCTGAACCACTTGGTTTTTGCACCGCTCGCAAGCGCCATCCTCAACCTGTTCATTGGCAAGAACCGTCATACAACTGTCACACCAATTCACTTTAGCTTTTTTCTTGTAGGCTAGACCGTTTTTATATAAAAATAAGAAAAACCATTGGGTCCACTTATAATATTCAGGACTTGAAGTATCTATTTCGCGTGACCAGTCGTAGGACATCCCAAGACTCTTGATCTGCTTGGTAAAATTTTGAATATTTTGATGCGTGGTTATGTCAGGATGGGTTCCATTTTTGATGGCAAAATTTTCAGCCGGAAGACCAAAAGCATCCCAACCTATCGGATGAAAAACATTGAAACCATTGAATCTTTTGAAGCGAGAATAAATATCAGTCGCAGTATAATTTTCCACATGACCGACATGCAACCCCGCTCCGGATGGATACGGAAACATATCCAAACAATAAAATTTCGATTTATCACTATCACTATTATCAACTTCGGATAAATCAGATTGGTCAATCCATCTATCCTGCCACTTCTTTTCTATATTCTTTGGTTCGTATTTCATAGCTCTACAAAATTACAAAATTATACATAAGTACAAAAGCACAAAAATAAAAGTATTAGTTGCTAATATGGAATTAAAATTTTTTCAGAATATCCTAGGGTCTGAATTTTCTCAAAAAATTTTTCCGGTATGAAATGAGGAAGAAATTTTTTGTCAGAAAATATGGCCCGTTCATATTCTGAAAAAATTTTAATTCCATAAAGTAACTTTCTTAACAAAAAAAACAACTGAGTTGGTTGTTTCCATACTATCACATATTATAAGCAAAATCAATCCTGTTCTTCCTTTTGTTGAGCCTTAAGTGCGAGGAAGGTGTTTTCCAAAAGACATGCAATCGTCAGTGGTCCAACTCCACCTGGTACAGGCGTTATTAAACCAGGAAGACCCTCTGTTGAGCCAAAATCGACATCTCCCAAAACATTCTCGCCCACCTTTTCAATGCCACCATCAATAATAGTGGAGCCACTTTTGAACATTTGACCCTTCAAGAGCCCTGGTGAGCCCACAGCGCTCACCACCACGTCTGCCCCCTTGATTTTCCCTGGATTTGAAGATATGTCACTCGAGATGATATATTCAGCCTCAAGGCCCTTCTTGTTTAATGCTGACACCATGATGGTGCCGAATTCCGAAGAGTTGGCAACCACAATCGACTTTTTTCCTGCGAGTTCTTTCTTGCTACTTTCCAAAAGACTCACTATTGCACGTGGAAAAACAGGCCATATTTCACTATCGCCTATTAAAAATTTTTTAGTATTTTCCGGATGAAAACCATCAGCGTCTTTTTGTGGAGAAATGGTCGCAATTATTTTTTCTGTGTCAAAACCTTCTGGAAGAGGAAGTTGCACAATGATGCCATGAACTTTTTTATCATTGTTAAGTTCAATTATTTTTGAAATTATTTCATCTTGGGAAATTGTTTCGGGCATGTCGTGGCGAAAAAAATTCATTCCGATTTCTTCAGCTCGCTTCTCCTTCAAGGAAACATAGATCTTAGAAGCTTGATCATTTCCAACCAAAATAACCGCCAGCCCCGGCGTCGAGGTCTCGCGTGAAATATCCTCTTTCAGCTGAGCAAGAATCTCATCAGCCACAGGTTTTCCGAATAATAAATACATTTCTAATATAATTTAAGCTATTCGATACATTATATAGATAAATAAAAATTGAGCAAGCTTGCTGTTATTTGAATCATGAATTAAGAATCATGAATCAATATTTCTTAAGCTGAACATGATTCATGATTCATGATTTGTGATTCATTACTCATGTTTCTATTTGTATCGTAGAGCGTCCAAAGGATCGATCTTGCTGGCTCGGCGAGCCGGCACATAGCCAGTCATGAAGCCCACCACTCCTGAAAAACCAAGAATTGCCAAAATAAACCAGGTCGGACTGTAGAACAAACTGACAGCTTGTCCTCCAAATCTGGTTGCCACTATATTGATTGCAGTGTTGAAAGCCAATCCGCCAAGCCAACCTATAGAGACTCCGGCGCATCCTCCCAGAAATCCCATGATCGCTGATTCCATAAAAAACATGACTGAAATGGAAAGATCGGATGCTCCAATTGACTTCATGATTCCAATTTCCTCAGTCCTTTCCAGCAAGGTGATTGTCATCGTGTTGAACATACCAATGGCCGAAACCACCAAGGCAATGACACCGAAAAGCATCAGGATTATTTGAAGGACTTTGAATATCTGATTGGCTTGATCAACAGTATCAGAAAGAGAAGAGACGAGAAGACCGTATTCCAAGATGGTGTCCCGTATGACGCCCATCTCACCATTTGACTTGGTTTTCACTTTCACCTGCCCATATCTGTCGATGTTCAGCCCGTCCAAAGATGAGGCGTTGAGGTAGACGATATTGTCCTCGCCATCTATGGATCCAACAATAGTGTATTTAGTTTCACTATCAACCCTGATAAATTCTGACTGCAACTGGGCATCACTTTCCTCATCCGGGTTCTTGGTGGCCGCATCTTCCCCTTCAACTGGAGCAATGGTTTTCGGCACGAAAAAAGAAAATGACATTTCTTTGCCCATCATCTCATCCACTGTTTTTCCAAAAACCTGAGCGACGGCGCTACTTATCACGATACCATTTTTATTATCTTCGGAAAGAAGCGCTCCTTTGCTCGCCTTGTATCCTCCAAGTTTCAAAAATGAAGGTTTCGATCCAATCGTAGTCAAATCAGCTGAAAGGTCATCGATGCGACCCTGCGTTATGATTTGAAATGCGGGACTCACCTCCTCCACGCCAGTCATCCCTTCGATCTTTTTTATCATGTCACGATTGAGCGTCACTATTCCAGATTTAGCCTCAGACACATCCAGCGTCAGCAAAGAATCAGAGGTTGTAATCCTTTCCAACAAAGTCTTCTGAAGACCATACCCTAAAGACACCAAAAACAAGATGGCGGCGATACCGATGCTCATACCTAAGACGGTAAGGAGCGTCCTGGACGTCCTCGCCTTAAACATACGAGTTGATAATTTAAACAGGTCTATGAATTTCATTGGAGTTCCTACAAAATTACAAAATAATTACAAAAATACAAAAATACAAAAATTCTCACCCTTCACAAATAAATTATTTTATTTTTGTAAAATATTGGTATTTATGCAGATGTTATGCTGAGTATTTCAAGAGCATGATGAGCTCCACTTCCCTCACGACTTTTTCAGCTGTTCCCTTGTAGAGTCCGACTCCACCCAATGTCTTAGGAGCATCCAATCTTTGTTGCAAACCGAAACGATCAATCTTGTTTTCAATTCTAAGTTTTATGAAAGCCCTGAATCTTATCACTACATCATCATCCAGTTTCAAATGATATGTTTCCGACAGATAATTTGAGAAAGTTACCACTCCCGAATCTTCATCATTGTTAAGATATTCAGTCTGACTGATGATTTTATAAACCCTATCCGAAAAAGTGAGTGCTCGGTGCTTGTTCCATCCGGCGCCACCTTTGTCAAAATCAAGATCCAACTTCTCGGCCAAAATCTGATTGTCTATATTCTTGAACAAATATTCTTTCAAGATATTTTCGGCGCTGTTTATCTGCTCTTCATTAAGCTCTGATATTATGTGAGAAAGAAGTTGCTTGGCTTTGAATGGAATCAAGAGCACACCCACCTGTTGAAGGGAAAGATTTTTGAAAGTTCGCATCAAAAGTTTGAGCTCGCTTGAAATTTCCTCGGGGGTTTCAGCAATTTCTTTCTTGAGCGCTTCCTTGGGACGCTTGTCATGGTTTATTTCCTCGCTGACTTTTTTTCCATCCTTCATGTGAATTATGCGATCAGCATAAACCAAATGTTCAGGATTATGAGTCACCATGATCAAGGTTTTTTTATCTTGACCGTTAATTTCCTTGAAGATGTCCAACACATTCTGAGCTGATTCACTGTCCAAGTTTCCCACTGGTTCGTCAGCCAAAATAATATCCGGGTTGTTGACCAGGGCGCGTGCAATCGAAACACGCTGCTTCTGTCCTCCAGAAAGCTGTGCGGGAAATCTGTCAGATTGCTCGGCAATTCCGAAGCGTCTCAACAATTCCATGGCTTTTTCGCGTCTTTCTTTCAAACTTTCTCCGCGAAAAACTTTCGGGAGGCACACATTATCCAAGACAGTCAGAGTTTCAATCAAATAGAAAGCCTGAAAAACCATGCCGATACTGGTTTGGTGAAATTCCACTTTTTCCCTCTTGGACATCTGTGCTAAGTTCTTCCCCTGCACCACAACATCACCATAAGAAGGAGCTTGCAGTCCCGAGATACCATAAAGCAAAGTTGATTTTCCACAACCAGATGGCCCGTAGATGATTATATATTCCTCAGGATAAATTTCCACACTGACACCGTCCAGCGAACGAACTTCATTGGACTTTCCTTTGTTATATATAACCCGCAATTGATCGACTTTTATGCAAGGTTCAACCATTTTTTATTTTTATTTTTTGATTTATTTTTCCAATCCCTAGAGACAATTATTTATGATAAGTATATCACAAATTTTAAACAACATCCATTGCTTAAAATTATATCACAATTCTGAATTTAAATATATGTAATTTTATTCACAAAAAACACACAAAAAGACGAGCCCTACAGCCCGCCTTTTTTTAAGTTCTACATTTCACTGATTACTAGTTACTAGTTACTGATTACTAGTTACTAGTTACTAGTTACTTTTTAAAACTTAGCCCAACCAAAGATGTCAGTGAAGTTTCCGATGATGATCTGGATGATGTTCTGTCTCTGTTTAGGGGTTAGCAGTGCGTAGTCAGATGAAGTCACTGTGTTTCCTGCAGAATCAGTAGACTTTACTTTGAAGTAATACACCACTCCTGATTTGAAGGAAGTGATAACTCCGATGTGAGAGAAGCTTGGAGCTGAGTTTACTTCAAATTTCTTGTCATCTCCAGTTCTTCCTTCTTTATAGAGAATCTCTCCTGTAGCAAGTTCATCTGTTGACCATGAGATG
>CAZAJN010000002.1:0-10231 GCA_964485555.1 uncultured Bdellovibrionales bacterium | reverse complement strand
GAATTTGTATATGGATAATATAAGTTTGGGCAGATCAGAAAGAGTATCTCCTGCATTGAAGAATCCTGGGAAAGATTCCAGGAGTGGGTAGTTGAATTGTTTTGAATATGAAGGAATTTGAGTCGGTTCAGGTGGGTTATTTTGAATAATGACACCATCTTGAGTTAATGCTTGACCATTCACTGTCACCCCATCATCAGTCATTCTTACAGTATCGTTTTCACTCACATTTGTATCCAAGCTATCAATGGCATTTGCGTCATGCAAAAAACCAAGAAAAAAAACCATTATAAAAACCAAGTGACATATGCACTTACATTTTACGTATGATTTTTTTTTATTTTTCATTTTTAATATTTCAGAGAAATATAGACATTCACATATAAAATTATATCACACTTTTATTTTATAAAAAAACAAATACATGATGTATTTGTTTTCATAATCACATATAATTTTTTCTATTCCAATTCCCTTGACTCAGGCATGAAAGCGAATAGCAAACTCATTGACAACAACATTATGATCGAAGTGATCACAATTTTAAGCAAAAACATTATTTGCTCCGGCAAATGGGTGATAAGACTAGCCGCAAAATTATTTTGCGAAGCCTTTGCTATAATTGGACCACCTTCAACGACATTTATCTGAATGTTTGCACTTTTATTTTCTTCTGTGACATCCTCAGGCGAAACTCCCCAATTTTTATACAAAGCCAATCTAGTATTGTTGATCTGGTTAGTACTTCCTGGCAACATATGCGTTGAGAGACCTATGTTATAGCTTCCGCCAGCAGGTTTATCAATTGACAATTCTATTTGATTTTTGTCCTTAAATTCAGGAATTATTTGCCCGTCGATCGCCCAGTCGAAACCTGTTTGTCCATTTGTTCCCAATTGTATTTTACCCCCGGACCTTGTTTCCCATACGCTATAAGAACAGTCCGGACTTCCACCGCCTGACAAATCCTTATATTGTCCTAAATATTTAGGACAAAGGGATTTGTTATCCAGACAATTCAAACTGCAAGAGCCAATGGGATCCCAATCTGTGGAAGTTATTTGGAGTTCGGAGCTTCCTATGACGAA
Source organism: uncultured Bdellovibrionales bacterium (assembly GCA_964485555.1). Lineage (GTDB taxonomy): Bacteria > Patescibacteriota > Minisyncoccia > Moranbacterales > GWC2-37-73 > GWC2-37-8. The sequence goes on along the minus strand of CAZAJN010000002.1, from coordinate 9,143 downwards.
ATGCCTGCTTACTTCTATTGATTCAGTAACATTATTTTTTTTGCTTATCCCAGTAGCAACAACATCAACAGCCTCCCCTTCATTACCAAGAATCGGCACAAACATTTTATTGCCCTTTTCGGTGCAATTTCCTTTGCACAGCACATCATTTCCATTCACTTTCCAGGAAAAATCCGAGAGGTTTCCTGACGATGATGAACTATCAACTTCCAACCCCACGATCTGATTTTTATTGACAAAACATCTTATTTTTTCATCTTCCCTGGAACAAAGTTCAAGCGATTGCCCAGAAAGACCCTTGTTGAAACTAAGAGCTCCACTACTGCTTGCGGTCACTGGATAGACAGCCATCTCGTTCTCTTGTTGCCTGACTCTTATTGGAAGCGTCTGACCCTGTATTGGCTGACTTCCATCTGATTCAGTACCAATGACTTTCAATCTGACTCTTAGATAGAAAACACTATTAAACGAGTTTTCATTCATATTATCCTCTATATCTTTCAGATTTAAATTGATAGCTAAATCCTTTTTTCCCAATCCTTCGCGCTCCTGTTCACTAAAAGACCCGCCTTCTATCGCATCCTTAGTAATATCGATCCAATTAGTTTCATCAGTTGGAGGCCTCGAACCATCCTGGCTTTTTTGCATGAACCATTTATACATAAGGCCGTCAGGATTTTGAACATTCATAGCGTTAGAAGAAACGCTGACAACATCTCCTTTGCCATTAGGATCGTTGATGGGATTTTCCGGTGTCACACTCAATTGCAAAGACAAACCATTGAAATTGTCGGCATCCGGCTCCAATAAATTTTCATCAAGACACCTATTCAAATCGATTTCCGTTGTGAGAAATCCATATTTAGAATTTCCAGAAATTTCCTCATAAAAACCCCTATCGCCATCTATGTCTTCCAGCGCCTTACATTCCCCTTTTGAAAAAGCCCACATTCTTTTATATTCTCCATCCTTATGATCAGTAGGCAGAACACTGTCACCCTCAACAACTACACCAACTTCGTCGCCCAGAGAATACAGCCATTCGAAAGTATCAACCCCAAGACCTACGATTTTTTCCTCATCTTTTCCTGATCCGCTAGTGGAGGCTTTCCCTGGATCAGCCCCCCAAAATAGTTTTTCATCCATGGTAAATTTTCCATCCCCACTCACATCGTCGCTAAGATCAATCTCTTTCCCATTATCCAATACCACTGTCTTAGGAAGTTTTGGAAAAAGATGCTTGCACATATTGGCACCTTTTTCGAAGCTGCATTTTGGAGCCAAATTTAAATTTCCATCGATCAGAACGTTGCCAGATTCATCCTTTTTTCCATTAACCATAAGTTCTCGCAGCGAACTACATTTTTCAGCTTCTGGAGTAAAAAGAGGATTCGCATTGGAAAGAAAAAGATTATCTATATAATTATTAAGATCCGGCTTAGCCACTGCATTACAAATTCTGTCACTATAGGACTCATTTTCCTTTTTACTGCCCACAATAATGCCCAAAACGGTGGAGCTGTTATTTTTAAATTCCAGATCTGTATTATCATCTTTAACACAGATCGACTGAGTACCATTACTACAAGAAACAGCGGATCTGAAATTTTCAACATCAGTCACGCTGCAATAATCTTTTTCATTTGAAACTGCGCAGGCATTGAATTTGTTTGGGATAATGCGCGGAGCTAAATCCGGATTGCTTTCATCATACGCAGGATTGAGTATATTGCAGTCAGCCTGCTGATCAGACACACAGGCCCGGTGATAATTTATTGGACAACTGTTGTCAAAGCTCGATTTCGTTTCCCGGAGTTCATAAATAAGCCCAGACTTTGAATCTTGGACGTAGCAATTAGGTGCATCTTCATCATTATTCTCTTCTCCTGAATTGATCTCCCAATCATCTTTAGGCGATGGAAAAGCCTCGTAGCCCGCAGACTTGTCATCAAATTTATCCACGTAATTCGCAACAGGATTTCCATCTTCATCTGTCTCATTTGCATCATATTCACCGCTGACAATTATTCTAGAAGCGGCAATTTTCCAATCATTGGCGTCAATGTCATCATCGCCGTCAAAATTGCATGATTCATCAATTGGACCATTTTTGTTTTCCTCACACCCTTTTCTTTTCAGATACCATGTGTAATAAAGCGAATTTAAACCGGACACATTATTAAAGAAACTCGGAGTGGCCACAGCCTTCACTTTCACACCTGGCAACATGGCACCTTCAGCGCTAAAACTAACGTCCACCTTTGGTCCTTGCTGTTTATTATTTATTCCGGAAGGGTCATTATCAGATCCATTTAGGGCACCAGCATCAAAATTTGTTGAGTTAATAGAATCACTGACATCGTCCGCACCAATCGCGTAACTAGATTCGTTTGTCAATCCATCCAAAACCTTATTGATACAAATCAGGTCCCCTCCGCAATCCTCAATCGCCTCATTGGCTTTGTCTTTATCAAGGCCCAGGTCACTTATCTTACTATCCAGCTCTGCCTGAAGGATGCTTTTCATTTTTTCATCATAAACCTTCCCGATTGATCTACTGCAAGCATCACCTGGATCAGTTGTTCCACAAGCATTCCTGACAGCATCGCAAAATCCAGAAATTCTCTTATCTGCCAAACAAAAATATTGACCATCTTCAATTGGCAGCTCATATCCCTCCTTGACAGGAAGATCGTTGTCACCTTTCCAAACAAAATCAGTAGCAGTTCCATTAAATGCGACATCACCATGATCAACAGTAAAACCACTGACGGCATACACGTCATTCATGACCACAACTCCTTGGTCGCCACCCCAATCATCATGTATAACAAATTCTCCACCGCCAATATTATCCTTAATTTGAACAGCAAAACCACTAAACACCACTGTACCATCGTCACCATCCACATTCTGCAAAATATCAGCAAAAACAACACCAGGACTCGATGAAAAAATCATCACAGTAGCAACAAAAAATGCTGTAATTTTCTTTGTTATTTTATTTTTCATATTTATTTATTTCCTTATAATTTCACTGTCAATGAAATAAAAACGGCATCAATAATCAAAATAAGCAGCCATTGTCCTAGAAACGAATACCATATCGAATCACTTTTATAGGATATCCATCCGGCAAAAGGAGCAAAAACTAAATAAGAAATATAAAACCAGTAAGGCAAATTAAGAAAAACAACCAGGCCAACAAAAAACACGAATTGTATCAAAATTGACCATTTACCAAAAAAAGACATGTAATATCTCATCACGGTCTCCCTGAAAAATAGTTCATACATCAGCACAGTAAATGCAATTCCACTCAGTTCATATATAAGGAATTGCCCGAAATTATTCTTAATATTTAAAGGAAGAAAATAATGATTCAATATGTCAGTACTGACAAAAATGAGAACCATCAGCAGGGATGGAAAAAATAGCCCCAAAGCTAGCCATTTTAAATTTTCTTTCCAATTTCCGGCAACAAACCTTCTGAATATGTCATCCTTTTTTAAAAAATATTTATTATACAAAAAAGGAAGCACTATTAAAAATACTAGGGATACGAACCTATATTGAAAAAGTCCCTTAGCTGGGAAAAATATATATCCAAACAGACAGGCAATAAAAAATACTGTTGTTATTACTAATTCCTTATTGAATTTAAATCGTCTCATTTATTTTTATCACCTAACTTAAACAAATTGGTGAATAAATTATATCATGATATTATTCTTACTCAAAATACCGATTGCGCCTCTATTTTCAGATAATGTGCATAACAAGTTCATAATACAAATTAGTTTCCTTAAGTAGAGTTATGCATTTTTATATATAAAAAATTTTATCATAGACATCTTTAAAAAATGTGTGTACCGATTCCTTCTCTCTGTAATTTACTTATAAGTATTTAATTGTATTTTATATAAATATATAAGAACTATTACTATTAGTAACTGCTAACTTTGTGGATAAGTTCATAGAATTGCTAAGTAGGGGGAAAAGAAGAGGATTTTAGACTGGATAAGATATTAAAAGAATGCTTGTTTGATTGTGAATAAAGTTGTTAATATTGACAGGAAAAAAAATAGGTAAGGTTGTTCACATGTTTATGATATTAATATCCACATGAAATCACCAAGATAAATCGGGTTATTAACAACTTATGCACCTTTGGGTGTATTTTTATAAATAATTTTGAAAAAAATAAGCATACCTCCTAATGAAATAGCCAAATCTGCCAAATTAAAAAACGGCAGAATATTTTTTAGGATATACATATGATCAATGACGCAACCAAAAAGCAACCTATCTAAAAGATTTGAAAGCGCGCCACCTAGAATAAGTCCGATCCCTATTTTCCAGGTGACATTTCCAGGATTGGTGCGATAGATATAAAATAAGGTGATTGTGCTTAAAATGAGCCAAAAAGTAAGAAATGGGATTTGAATATTAAAAGAGATACCTTCATTGCAAATATAAAATCCGCCTGTTTGACGGATTTTATATTTATAAATCTGATCCATGGCGATAACTAGGAACGATAATATTGGCAAAATAATGGAAAAAAGGACGCTTGTAGCAATTCTGTGTTTTTGCATGGTGAATTTATGAATAAAAAGCGTACAACTTTAGCAGTCCAAACAGTTTTTGGCCGCTGGATAAGCCATCAGACGTTCAATTGAGATTTCTTTGTTGCAATTTTCGCAAATCCCATAAGTTCCTTCTGTAATTCTTTCAAGTGCTTCGGATATTTCTTTTAGTTGTTTTTCAAGATTTGTCTCAACTGAAAGGTTATCCGTGTATTCTTCAATTTCTGAAGCATTTTCATCTTCATCTTTTCCCATGTCGATATAAGATGTTTCGTAGTCACCTTCTGCCTTGGTTGGTTTTGCTATTCTTCCAAGTTCCTCTTCGAAACGAGCTTTTTCTGATAAAAGCTTTTCTTGTAACTGTTTTAATATTTCTGGTTGGATAGTCATAATGTTTATTTTATTTAGTTATTTCATTGCTATTATAGCAAAAAATAAAGGAAGAGTCTATAATAAAAGCCTATTTTTAGAGGAATATGTTTTTAAGATGTCTTAAACTTGCTGAATTTGTTTCAAGATCAGCCACTAGGGTGATGGCGTCAAAACGATATGGATAATCTCGCAAATTTTTACTGCCAAGGTAAAAAGAAGCTATCTTATTTAATTTATACAATTTTGATCTGGTAATATTTTCCTCGGGCAGGACATTATTCTCAGAAAATTTGCGGGTTTTGACTTCAACAAAAACAATTTGTCCGCTTTCCTGAGCTATAATATCTATCTCCCCCAGTCTGCGACCAGATTTGTTGCAAAAATTTGTGTCCAAAATTTTATAACCTTTTTTCTCTAGATACCTGAGTGCGGCACTTTCTCCTCGCGCGCCAATTGAAAGGGCATCTTGTTTCTTATTAAAAAGATCCATATGACTATGTATGAAAAAGAAAGATGCTTAGATACAAACAATACCCCGACAAGCGGGGTATTGTTCAAAAGAAATGCGAGTGTAAACCGGATTTCGCATTCACATTTCCTTTGAAGAAAGTGGTATGGAAACCCGGCGCTAGAATGCGCCCAATTAAATATAATATGGCGTCTAGCGCCGAGCGTTAGTCATATGTATCAACACGTAAACTTGAAATTTAACGCCCGGGTGAAGGCATTAATATTTACCTGCTGCGTGTATTTTGTATACATACTTCTATGGTTGCTTTCCGTTCTAAGCTTTTATTCGGAATGCTGCTTCTCCCATTCTCTGGCTAGGCCATTGTTTGGGTTTTGTTTAAAGAACTGTCTTTATTTATTTTTTATTTTTATTTTGTAAATAAAGGGTATTGGGATCCTACTCGCACATGCCGATGTTTCAGCTTGTCTGAGTAGGTCCCAATGATTTTTGTTTTTGTTTTTTTGGTTGTGTTCCCTGCTTAGAATCAGGGTGGTAAAAGAAATTTTTTCTCTTACACACGAACAGTGAGAAGCGTTTCAATCACAAATAGGGGGAAATTGTGATTGAAACGCTTCTACCGTTTGCTTTGGATTGTTAAGGTTCTCGTCTGCGACTCACTTATAAATCAATTATAGCAGAAAATTTGCCTATGGTCAACGATGTGTTGTAATAAATGGCTTAAACTAGGGATAAATTAGCATTTTCAGGATTTATTTGCGTCACTCGACTTAGTCTGTGCGGAAAATAGTATCTTGAGAAAGTAATTTGTATTTAATTTTTATCCCCATATTGGCCTACTTGTGCACAAGTTATCCACATAATCACATTAATTGGAGCTACGCGCTTACTCGGTTTTGTATGAACTATGCTAATCGCGTAAATCCTAAAAAACTCATCATTCAAAAGCTCCGATTCGCTCCCACTGCATATGGGCCATAAAGAAAAAAATTCGTAATTGCGTAAGTCACGCTCAATTACTTTATATCGCTGATAGTTGTTTTGGTTGTTGTAGTGTTCGAAGTGGTCAGATTTGCAGGCGCAATATTTTTTTCTACGTTAGTGGCTGTTTTTGTATCAATCGTGGCCTGACTTGTTGAAGTGGAATCATCTAATCCCACTTGTTTGGTAGGGATTTCTTTTTCAATCTTATCAAGAACAGCTCGTACAGTGTTTTTGCTGGTGGCAATAATCAATCTGTCTGATGCTACAGTGTAGTCAATTGAAAGATTTTTGGCTGCATTGGCATTCAGAAATCTTATTATGTGTTGGCCGTGGCTGCTGGTTGCGAACACGCCATTTTTAATTTCAGGAATGGTGCCTAAAAAAAGAAAAGATGCATCTGATAAAAATGTTTTTTCTTGCTTGATCAATTCTTTCATCAAAGTGTCCTTATTGGAAACTCCGGCATTGATGGCCATTCTTATGTTTGAATTGTCATTATAGAAATAAAACGAAAAGTCATTACTAAGGCTTTTTAGCAATTCAGGTGATAGATTGAATTTGACTGAATTTGCAAAAATTTGAAATGCGATAGGATTATTGTTGTTATCAACTGCCACAAATTCGTAGGGCGCTAGGATGTTTAGAGTTTCAAGTTCCTTTGAGAGTTTGATGAAGATATCCTTAATTTCTGCATCACCCATTGAGACCACGTCAACGGGAAAAAAATTTGGCTTATCTGCTGAGTATTTAGGTGCTGGCGCTTCTATCACAACAGGGGGTTCAGCTGGAATAGTTATTGGTTGTTGAACGGGAGTTTCTATTTCTACAATAGCTGCCGGTTGCGTGAGAACAGCAGCTTCTTGAACAGGTTTTTTCATTAAAAAGAAATAATAAGCGCTTAGTCCGGCAATTATTATGATTAGCACGAAAATAATTGATAAAACTACTTTTATTGAACGTGATGATTTTTTGCCAGAGTTATTGCTGACGTTGACAGTTGTTTTAGGTGCCGGTTGGGCAATTTTTTCTTCCACTTTGATTTGCGGAAAAGGAGAAATTTTTTCTGAATAAACTTCTGTTGGATTGATAGGTCTAGGTGTGGGAGCGGGAACAGTTTTATTTTCCATTGGTGCGGCAGGTTTTTCTTCAATACTGCCAATGTTTTGAATTTTTGCAAGATCATCTTGCATGGTTCGAATCGAAAAATCGTTTTGATTGGGAGCATGGGCGCTAGTCGGAACGGAAGGCATGGAATCATTTTTTGCTTCAGATGAAAAAGGTGAAGAGTTTGTTGGAGTTGTCATTTTTTTATTGCCGAACGAAACGAGCGGAACATTTTTATTTCCGAGCGAATGACGACATCAAAAGATTTTATTTTTTATTTTAATTGACCGCTCCTATATCTTGAGCAAACAAAAATAGAAGCACACGAATGTGCTTCTATTTTACATCAAAGCCGAAAGATTGCCAAGAAATTTTAATTATTGTTTAATATAAATTTCCTGAACAAGGGCTATTCTTTTGGTGTTAGATTTTTTGCAGTAAGATTGATGCGTCCTTGATCATCAATTTGCTTTACTTTCACTGGAATAATATCTCCAACCTTAACAACATCTTCGACTTTATCTACGCGGGCATCTGAAAATTCTGAAATATGAATCAAGCCTTCTTGTCCTGGCAGAATTTCTGCGAAAGCTCCGAAAGCCATAAGTCTGGTGATTTTTGCATTGAAGATTTCACCCGGTTTTACTTCGTGAGTAAGGTTGTCAATCCATTGCTGGGCTTTCAAGGCAGATGCCTCATCAACTGAAGTGATGAAAATACTTCCATCATCTTCGATGTCGATTTGAACACCTGTTTCATCAATAATTTCATTGATGATTTTTCCACCAGTTCCAATAACGTTTCGGATCTTAGTAGGATTGATGTGCATGGTGATGATGCGAGGAGCGTATTGAGACATGTTTTCTCGGTGAGTAGGGATAGTTGAAAGCATGATATCGCGAATTTCTTTGCGATTGATTTTTGATTGGATCAAAACTGCTTCAAGCATGTCAACTGTGATTCCATCAACTTTCACATCCATCTGAAGGGCGGTGATTCCGTTTTCAGTTCCGGCAGCCTTGAAATCCATGTCGCCATAGTGATCTTCAAGTCCCTGGATGTCTGACAAAACTTTGAATTTGTTGTCTTTTCCAACAATGATTCCCATCGCGATTCCACTTACTGGTCGCTTGATTGGAACACCAGCATCCATAAGTGAAAGTGTTGAGCCGCAAGTTGAAGCCATCGATGAGGACCCATTTGATTCCAGAATTTCACTTACAAGCAAAATTGTGTATGGAAATTCTTCTTTTGAAGGAATAACTGGAACCAAGGCTCGCTCAGCAAGTGCTCCGTGACCAATTTCTCGTCTTCCTGGTCCGCGCATAGGGCGAACTTCACCAACTGAAAATGGTGGGAAATTGTAATGATGGATATATCTTTTTTTAATATCAACTTCCATGGTGTCAATGAATTGCTCATCTCCAGGTGAACCTAATGTTGTCACAGTCAATGCCTGAGTTTCACCTCGAGTGAAAACTGCGCTTCCATGGGTTCTTGGAAGAAGCCCAACTAGACATGAAATATGACGAACTTCAGTTAATTTGCGACCATCTGGACGTTGCTCATTATTCAAAATGTTTTGGTGAACGATATCATCGGAAGCTTCTTCAAAAACTTGTTCG
>CAZAJN010000001.1:0-5397 GCA_964485555.1 uncultured Bdellovibrionales bacterium | reverse complement strand
CTTGCATGCCTTATCCACGCCGCCAGCGTTCATCCTGAGCTAGGATCAAACTCTCAATAAATAGATTTTACAAAAGCGAACTTTTGCAAATCAGGTAGTGTTTTTATTTAACGGAAAAACACAAAACGTATAAGCTCAAACAAACAACCAGTGAATCAATATTGCTATTGATTCGAAGGACTAACCGCAACAAATTGCGATTAGTACTATTATTACAACTTTTTAAAGTTCACATTTTTTACTTTTCGGGACTAAACCCCGAGAGTATAAAAAACACATCCTCACACACATCATTTCGATATGTATCGGGATGTATTTTTTCCATCACCCGAATTTTCAAATATTTCGTTTTTGCGTTGATGTTTCTTACGAATTTAACATCCAGTTTTTCCTCATTGCTTAAACAGTTTAGCAAGGTAAAAATAACTTGTCAAGTGTTTTGGCTCAAAATATGAAAGAATTTTCTTAACCTCATTTTTTTGCCTTAAAACAGCCCCTTTTCTCACCATGACGATAAAAATAGTCTATCTCGATTGCTTGAAAATTGCAAGTTATCCAAGCCTATTTTCTCATGAATTCAAAAACGCTCGCACATATTCAAACTCTTTCTTTGCATCCTCCAATGTTGCGCACACACTTTCAATGATTACAGGCATATTTTTGTCAGGAATTGCTGCCAAAATCTCAACCTGTCCGGTTTGGAAAAGTGGTTCATGAAATTTCTCAAATCCACTCAGGTGAATTTCATATATCCTATCCTTGAAATGCTTGACCATATCTTCAGCCAGATGCATGGTTGGATCATTGGTGAAACAATGGTTCAAATCCAAAACCATGGGAGCATCCGCTTTTTCAAAAATTTCCTGCATGCTTTCGACATATTTCCCAATATCCTTGCGCCAGTCCATATTCTCGATTAAGACTGGAAAAGTGTAATTCTCAAAAATAGCCCATTCACCTATTTGATCGGGATGAAAAACAATCGCGTTAACTCTCACCTTAGCACAAAACTCCTCGAAAATATCCAGAGTCAGTCTGAACTTGATCATGCTGTTAGTGTCAAAGCGATCAAATGATGGTGCATGAATCGAGACATATCTGAAGCCGGCAAAATCTTTCTGATCCAATTGCAAAAGCCTGGGAGCTTCATCCATGTCATAAACCATGATTTCAATGGCATTTGCTCCAATTTTTCGAAACACATCAAAAGTCTCCGGCGAAAGCCGGTCGTGCGTCTCATATAAACATCCTGTAGAAAACCCTAAAATCATACTTCAATAAATATTGCTTATTTCACTGCAATACTAGCGCAATATGTCAGTAATATCAATAGGTCTTTAAAATCAAGGGGGGGTGTCATCATGGAACAAAAACTGCTTGCAAAATCATTCAATCAATCTTCACCTGGCAACCAAACAAGGAAAGTTATTCTAAGGAGACTAGCAAACGAGGAATGTTTGCTAGTCATTGAGCATCATGGATTGACTTGGCCAAAAAAAATGGCCAGGGGAAAACCATTATCATACACAATGGGAAGTAGACAACTGATAATCAGGAACCAGGCAGATGAAGTTATAGAAAAGATCATGCTAGGCAACATCACAAAATTGACTCCCGAAAAACCAATAGATGAAAAATCAGTCATGCGACTAACCATACGAAAAAATGATTAGACGCAAAACCCCGCCGAAATTCGGCGGGTTACTTTTTTCTCAAACAAGAATTACGCTAGCTGGCGAAAATTACGTAATTAAATTTCTACTGCGTTTTCTTTGCAAATCCTCGCATACGCATAAAAACTCTTACGCGGTTTTCTTTCCTGAGTTTTGTAATCAATCTCAATAAGACCAAATCGTGGCCAAAAACCACGAAGCTCTGGCATTTCAAAATTATCCATAAAAGACCAATGTAGATATCCCCGCACATCAATTCCTTCATTTATCGCCTTGTGAATATATTTCAAATGCTCTTTTATGAAATCTGTCCTTTTTCCATCATCACTATCTGCAATTCCATTCTCCGTAATATAAATTGGCAGGTTATATTGCTTCAATTTCTGAAGTGTAAGATAAATCCCTTCTGGGAAAATAGACCAGTTCAAATCACTCACTTGCAATTGATTTTCATCCTGCTTTAGTTTAAAAATAGTATAATAGTTGCAACCTATAAAATCACTACTCTTTGCAACCATTTTCAAAAATAAATGATTCCAAAAATATGCCCCGAAAGAAGCAAATTTTTTAACAATAAAATTTTCTGTTGAAAAATAAAAGAGGCTTACAGTGGAACCAACCTTAGCATTTTGATTATTGTTATGAATAACTGCATAGGCTTTTTTATGAGCTCTCGCCAAGTTAACAAAAACATTCACTCCTTTTATAATATTTTTAATACCAAAAGGCTGAGTACCTTTAATGTAACTAAACATAGTGAAAATGTTTGGCTCATTGATCACAACCCAGCATTTAACATCATTACCTAACGCACTTGTAATTTTTTCCACATACCTTGTGAAATATTCAACTACTTCCTTATTTGCCCAACCTCCTTTTTCTTGAATCCAAACAGGATTGGTCCAATGAAACAATGTTATGAATGGCTCGATACCCCTTTTGCGCAAAGCACTTACGACATTTTTGTAATGCTCGATCTCTTTTTCATCAAACTTTCCCTCTTTAGGTTCTATACGAGACCATTCAATTGAAAAACGATGTGCATTATGACCACCCTCTTTTGCTAAATCAAAATCCTGCTCATATTTATTATAATGATCGCAAGCTTTGCCTGAAATATAATTCTCTTTCTCAAACATTTCAGGAAACTTTTCTTGTTGCCATACATTAAATCTTTTTCCAGCCTGCTTTGCCCAGCGATCTGCATTTAATTTTTCCCACTCCGTCCAATCATTATGCATGCCCCCTTCTACTTGATATGCTGAAGTTGCAGCTCCCCACAAAAAACCCTCTGGGAATTTTAATTTTTTATTTTCCATAATAATGAATTTATAGCATTAAGAATTGAGCGTTTGAACAAATTTTTATAATGTTTTTTATTGTAATACTCAGCTGATGCAGGCATGTGAACTTCTTTTTTTGCCACGACCGAATTTATATGCATAAATCTTATTGTTGGATCATATATCACCTTTTCGCCTAATTTTCTTATTGAAACGCACAAATCTTCTTCCTCTTTATACAAAAAGAAATTCTCATCAAATCTTCCGACTTTTTCAAAAATATTTTTCTTTATTAAAAATACAGCGCCGGATACCCAAGCAACTTCACTAATATCATCACGGTCATACCAAAAAGCACTGCCAGCATTGTTTGCAATCCAGGCTCTCAGTCGAAATAATTCGCCATGATCCCAAACCTGAACTTCTGCATTTTTATTAACCAGCTTAGGACCAACAACTGAAACATTCAATTCTTCAGCCTTTTCAAAGAGTCTGACTATAGAATTCTTTTCAATAATTTCAACATCGGGATTGAGAAGTAGCAAATATCTTGCGTCACTTTTCGTACTCAAAAGATTATGACCTCCGCCAAAACCTAAATTCTTATCTGAATAAAAGATGTTAATTTTGTCATCATTGTTAAATATTTTTTTCAATTCAGACAAATCATCCCCTGAATTATTGTCCAGAATATTAATCACAAAACTAAAGTCGCAATCCTTCAGATCATTAAAAACATCCTCTAGACATTTTAATAAATATTTTTTAGTTTTATAATTTACAATCTGTATTGCAATATCAAACATATTATTTTTGAGCTATCATTAGCTGTTACTATTTAACACTATAACAAGAATTAACACTGAAATTATAAAAACCAAAAATTCAACAATAGCAATCGGATGCCATTTGTGATAAATGTTTTTAACCCAATCTTTATCGCCATGCATAGAAACAATTTTTGGTAATTTTTTTTCATCAAAAACGAAAATTGACTTCCTTAAGCCCTGCTTTAATTTACTCGAATATAGATAAAAGAAAGCGATGTTTTTTCGAGAAAAAGGAAATAGCCATTTTATCCCCCACCCAACAGCAATGCTATCATGGATGAAATGCAAAAGTGACGCAAAGAAAAATAATATTGCCCACAGATTTCCAAATAAAATGAAAATTAATCCAGTGCCGATTGGCAAATACAGAAGTGGATAATGAATAATATCACGATGCTTGTAGTCATCTCGTGTGTTATGTTCTCGTGAATAAATATACAAAAAATCCAAATCCGGCCCTAGCGCAAATAAAATTCCAATACTAACTAGAAGCAACGTCAATTGTACCTCAAAAGCCGTGCTTATTAAAATTGCCATCAAAATTCCAATCCCAATATCTAAAAACATAGAATGTTTATTTGAAATGATTTCTGACTTTATTATATGTCTCCTCTTTATCAAGAACCAGCAAATTTTCTTTAAGTATTTTCAAAATTATTTCAGATGCCTTCATTTTTTGCGAAAAAATCATATCTAAAAATTCATCAACACTAACGAGCATGACTTTTATTTTCTCACCGCCATCAAGATTTTGCTGAGCAATTTTTTTACAATTCCTTGCAACGAAAAAGTACATCGCCCATTCAAGTTTTCCTACAGGCTGACTTGAATGCCACAATTCGATTTCTCCGCATTCATAGCCGGTTTCCTCTGTCAGCTCTCTTCTTGCTGAATCCATAGGATCCTCACCTTCTTCAATTCTTCCGCCTGGCAAACTAAAAAATCTTTCCTTGCCTGGTTGCTCTTGATCAAGAACAATAATTTTTCCTTCTTCAGTAAAAGCGATCACGTCCGTAGTGTCTGGCCTTTGTGCCTTTTCGAAAATTTTTGTGCTTCCATCGTACATTTCTTGCTTCCATTGATACACGTCAAACATTTTGCCTTCGAAGACTTTTTCCGCGTGATCAGGAATCGGTTGAGATGATTTTGGTTTTTCAGTTTCCATAATTTTCAAAAAAATTATTGATAAATTCCTTACTACTTGGCAAAAATTCAAAACTATTCAATTCCTCCTTACTTATCCATTTCAAATCATTAATTTTTCTATCGTTCAAATGCAACTGCCCATCAATAAGCTTACACCTATAGCAAAGCACGACAGTGTGCTGTCTGCGATCAGCATATTCCCACACTTTGGAAATTGTTTTCGGCAAAAGATTCAGAACTTCCGCATTCAACCCAGTCTCCTCAAAAATTTCCCTCCTAAGTGTTTCTTCCAAGCTTTCTCCGAATTCATTCTTTCCTCCCGGCAAATCCCATTTCAAATGCACCTCAGGAAGTTCCTCTTCAAAGCGCTGGCTAATCAGAATTTCCCCATTGTCATTTTCTATAATTCCAAGCACAATCAGTTTAGATGTTAATTTCATAGGTTTATGTATTTTTCCCACAATT